>JBIKZZ010000129.1:0-8682 GCA_044354435.1 Rhodoferax sp.
TCGAGCTGTAATGCTTGAAGCCACCGGACTCCCACCAGCCCAACACCCGAACACCGGTCTTGGTGCGCAGGTCTGCCGCCATTTTCTGGCCGAAAGGGCCGTCCAGGACTTTCCAGGCGGCCTGCTCAGTGCTGAACAGATAGGGAATATTCAGCACCTGAATGTCCGGGTAAATGGAGGCGTAGTTGCCATCGGCGGCGTCTGTCATCTGGATAGCGCCGCGGCGCATCTGGTTCAGGCGGTCATTGGGGTTGCCCAAAGCGCCACCATAGACCAGGTCCACCACCAGAGAGCCTTTGGTCGAGGTCTCCACTTCGGTTTTGAAGACCTCGTACATGCCGTTGATGAAGTCAAAGCCGGGGGCGCCTTTGGACAGCGCCAGACCGACCTTGATGGTCTTTTGGGCCTGGGCCGCCAAGGGCGCACCAAGGGTCAGGGCGACCGCCAGACCTGCCATGAGGCGGGCCAAAACGGGACGGCGGAACAGGGGGGTGGGGTTCTTCATCTTCGATCTCCTGGGTTGGGAAACAAGGGTTAGGGTGATTCGTCGGCGACTGGGATAGGGTTGGTTGGGGGCCCAATCAGCCCGCAACTGAGGTCTTGCAGGCGCTGGGCCGGGTCGCGCGTGTCTGGGGCGCCGAAACCGCCACCGCCGGGCAAGTCCACGCGCAGTCGGCCGCCGGCGGGAATGCGCAGGGTGCCCTTGCCTTCGTGCACCGTGCATTGCCCGTCTGCGGCCTGGATTTCAACGCGACCAGCGGCGCCAGCAGCGCCACCCAGGCGGCCCCGGGCCGGGTTGGCACGCCGGTCAAAGGTGGCCGCTGAGCATTCAAAGGCGGCGCCATCCCGGGCGGCGATCTCAATGCGCTGGGACAGGCCACCGCGCCATCGGCCAGCGCCGCCAGAGTCGCTCAGGTATTCCTTGTGCCAAAACACCAGGGGCGCCTGCACTTCGGTCACTTCCACCGGGATCGCCCCCACGCCGCTGGGAAAGGCCGTGGTCGACAAGCCGTCTTTGCTCGGCCGGGCACCTGCCCCGCCCAGCGCCACGCTCATCACATTGAAGGGCGCACCATCGACGCGGTCGCGGCGCATGGCCAACACCCAGATACTCCCCGCCGATTCCGCCGGTACCTGCCCCTGCATCGCCGCCTCCAGGCAGCCAAACATCAGATCCGGCAGCATTTGGCCAATCACATGGCGCGCGGTCACGGGGCTGGGGCGCTGCGGGTGGACGATGCTGCCTTCTTGCGCCAACACCTCAAAGGGTGCCAGTGAGCCGGCGTTGTTGGGCACATCCGGGGCGATCAGGCACTTCAAACCAAACACCGAATAGGCGTCGGTGTAGCACTTGGGCGAGTTGATGCCCCGCTCCGACGCTGCACTGGAGCCGGCATAGTCCACCTGCAGATGGTCACCCGCCACGGTGAGGGTGGCCACCAGGTTGACCGGGCATTCGTAACCGTCCAGCGTCATGCGGGCCTGCCAGGTGCCCGATGGCAGCCGGGCAATCGCTGCCCGCGCCGCCCGCGCCGACTGCTGCAGCACATGTGCACCCAGCGCGTCGATCGAATCCAGCGAAAACTCGGCCATCATGTCGAGCAGGCGGCGCACGCCAACCTCGTTGCAGCTCATCAGGGACAGGATGTCGCCACGGGCCTCGATCGGGTTGCGGGAGTTGGCCTGCACGATGGCCAGCACGTCCTCGTTCAGGGCCCCGCCCTTGGCCAGTCGCAGGTGCGGGATACAGGTGCCCTCCTCAAACACCGAGCTGGCATCGGCCGAGAAACCTAGGCCGCCCACGTCAATGGTGTGGCAGGTAGAGGCAAACAGGGCCACCGGCTGGCCCTTGCGAAACACCGGCGTGACCACCACAAAATCAAACAAGTGGCCCGTGCCCAGCCAGGGGTCATTGGTGATGAACACATCACCCGCCACCATGGATGCCAGTGGAAAGCGCTGAAGAAAGTGACCCACAGCGATCGCCATGGTGTTGACGTGCCCTGGAGTGCCGGTCACGGCCTGCGCCAGCATGCGACCCTGGGTGTCATACACGCCGGCCGACAGGTCGCCGGCCTCGCGGGCCACTGAGCCAAACGCAGTGCGCAAGAGGGCCTGGGCCTGCTCCTCCACCACCGAGATCAGGCGGTTCCACATCACCTGGGTCTGGATCGCCTCAAACATGCTGCTGGCCGCGGGCTTCATGGGTTCACCGCCATCACGAGGTGGCCGTTGGAATTGAGTTGTGCCGACCAGCCGGCGGGCACCACCAGGGTGGTCTCATGCTCGGCAATCAAGGCCGGCCCCAGCACCTGGTCTGTTGGTGCGAGGTCAAAGCGCCAGTGCAGCCCAAAGGCCTGCCGCTGGCCCTGCCCCGGGTCCCAGGCCTCCCGGCTGGCACTGGGCGCACGCGTGGATGTGGCCGGCACCAGCGTGGCCGGGGTCACTGCGGCAGCGTGGGTGGCAACGGTCACCGACCAGGTCACAACCTCGACCTCAGAGCCCGGAATGCGCAAGCCATAGACCTGCTCATAGGCCTGCTCAAAACGCTCGGCCAGATCGGCCAGCGCTACAGCGTCCAGCTGCGCGATGTCAGAGGGCGGCAGCGTGACCCGCAGCTCATGCCCCTGGCCGGCATAGCGCAATTCGGCCAGGCGGGTCACCTGCAGCGGCGCGCCACGGGCGGCCGGCGCCACAATGGCATGTGCCTCGGCTTCCATGTCACGCAGCCGCTCAAGCACCAGGCTGGCTGACAGCTGGCGCAGCAAGGCCAGGTCGCTGCGCACAACCTCAAATGAGATGGGCGCCCGCAAAAACCCGATGGCCGAGCCAACACCGGCGCCGGTCGGGATGACCACGCGCCGCATGCCAAGTTTTTGCGCCAGTCGCCCGGCATGCAGGGGCGCGGCCCCGCCAAAGGCGATCATGGTGGCCCCTTCCAGCGCCTTACCGCGCTCGATGGCATGCACGCGCGCGGCGTTGGCCATGTTTTCTTCCACGATTTCACTGATGCCCGCAGCCGCCCAGAACGCATCCAACCCCAGCGCGTCGCCCACGCTGCTGATCAGCGCGTCTTCAGCGCGCTGCCGGTCCAGTTGCAGATGACCGCCAGCAAAGCGCTGCGGATCCAGGCGCCCGAGCACCAGGTTCGCATCGGTCACAGCCGCCAGAACGCCGCCACGGCCGTAACTGGCCGGGCCCGGCTCTGCCCCGCAGGAGTCCGGGCCAACGGTGATGCGCGACAAGGCGTCAACCCGCCCGATCGAGCCGCCGCCGGCACCAATTTCAACCAGTTCGATCACCGGAATGCGGATCGGCAAACCACTGCCTTTGAGGTTACGCCAGGCCCGCCCCACCTCAAACCGACGCGAACGCGCCGGCTCACCGTGGCTGATCAGGCAAATCTTGGCGGTGGTGCCGCCCATGTCAAAGGCCAGAACTTCATCGAGGCCGCATTCACGCGCCAGGTGCGCCGCCAAAATGGCGCCCCCCGCCGGGCCCGATTCAACCAGCCGGATCGGGAACCGCTCGGCCAAAGCCAGCGTGGTCAGCCCGCCACCCGACATCATCAGCAGCAAGGGGCACACCATGCCCGCCTGCGCCACCCTCTCACGCAACCGGCCCAGGTAGCCGGCCATCAGCGGGCGCACATAGGCGTTCGCCACCGTGGTGGAAAAGCGCTCGTATTCACGCATTTCGGGACACACTTCGCTGGACAGGCATACCGTCACGTCACCACCCAACTCAGCCTGCAAAATGGCCCGCGCCTGTTGCTCATGGGCTGGGTGCGCCCAGGCGTGAATAAAGCCGACCGCCACCGACTCAACGCCGGCCTCCCGCATCTGACGGGCAGCGGCGTGCACCGCGGCTTCGTCCAGGGCCAGCAGCACCGCGCCATCGGCAGCAATGCGTTCTGCCACCGTGAACCGCAGTGGTCTGGGTACCAAGGCCGGCGGCATCTCGATGTTGATGTCGTAGGCGTCAAAGCGCTTTTCAAAACCCATCTCCAGCACGTCGCGAAAACCAGCCGTGGTCAGCAAGGCAGTGCGGGCGCCCTTGCGCTCGATCAGCGCATTGGTGGCCAGGGTGGTGCCGTGAATGAAGAAGCCGATCTGCGCTGGGCTAAGCGCAGCCTGCGACAGCAACTGCATGATGCCGTCCATCACCGCCACTTCGGGCTGGCGTGGCGTGGTCAAAACCTTGCAACTGAAGCGCCCGGTGGGCGTTTCCAGCACCACATCGGTGAAGGTGCCGCCAATGTCGGCGGCCAGGCGATAGTGGTCGCGGTGGTCAGCGTCTTGCATCAAATCACCGGGCCGTTGTAGCGCGGATCGCGCCAGTCACCAGTGGCCAGCAGGTCGCGCAAAATCTGAACTGCACGCCACAGGTCGGCATGGGAGGTGGTCAAGGGATGCACACCAAAACGCAGGGCGTCGGGCTTACGCGATGACACCACCACGCCCCGCGCCACCATGGCCTGTGACAGGGGGGCCGCGCCGTCAAACTGCAAGGCAACGTGGCCGCCACGCTGGGCGTGCGAACGCGGGCTGGCCACCGTCAGACCCAGGGGGCCACATTGCTCGTCCAGCAGCTGGATCAGCGTGTCAGTCAGGGAGCGGTGCCGTGCATTCAGCGCCGCCGGTGACACACGGCGCCAAATGTCGGCAGCCGCTGAAAACGCCACATTGGCCAGCACCGCCGGCGTACCCACCAAAAATCGGTCCGGTCCGGGCGCGGGCCGGTAGCCCGGCTCAAAACTGAAGGTGTCAGCGTGGCCCATCCAGCCAGCCAGCGCGGGCCAGTGCGCGCCTTGCAGCTGCGCATTGACGTACAAATACGCCGGCGCACCGGGGCCACCGCACAGGTACTTGTAACCACAGCCCACCGCCAGATCAGCATGTGCAGCCTTGAGCTCAATCGCCACAGCCCCAGCGGAGTGGGACAGGTCCCACAGGGCCAACGCGCCATGGTCGTGAGCCAGGCGGGTCAACGCCGCCATATCGAGTCGGGCGCTGGTGCGGTAATCCACATGTGACAGCGCCACCACCGCCACATCCTGAGCCGCCAGCGCGGCCGGCAGATCGTCGGCGTGGCGTATAAACCGCAATTCGGCCAGGCCAGACCTGGCAATGCCTTCGGCCACATACCGGTTCGACGGGAAAACATCCTGCTCCAGCACAATCACCCGGCGCGGGGCGGCACGGCTCAGGGCAAAGCCCAGCAGTTTGTACTGGTTGATGCTGGTGGTGTCACAGACTCGCACTTCTGCCGCATCGGCCCCCAGCATGGGCGCAATCGCTGCGCCCAGGCTGGCCGGCTGCTGCAGCCAGTCCAGCTCGCTCCAGCCGCGGCGGCGCGCCTGGCGCCAACCGGCGTCCAGCACCTGCTGCATGCGGGCGGGTGCATCGACCGGCATGGGCCCAATCGAATTGGCGTCAAAGTAGAGCGTGCCCTCGGGTCCAGGCGCAAAGGCCGAACGCCAGGCATCAAAGTCTGCCAAAGCCGATGTAGCTTGGTCCAAGGCCGCGCAGTCCTGGGCATACAGTAACAAAGGGAGTCCTTAACAGAAAACTGTGAAAGAATCGTAGTCGGCCCCTTCCATTCCCACAACTGCCTATTCCTTCATATCCATGTCATTTGGTTATGGGTTAAGCCCTAGCGGGCGAGCCAGGCCAATTGCGTGAGGACACCATGCCCCAGGCCATCGAACCGGCGCCTCAAGGTGCCCTTCCCACCCCAGACCCAGCGGCCCTGATGTTGCTGGCCGACATCGCGGACGCGGGCAGCCTAACTGCCGCTGCGCGGGCCCTGGGGACAACTCAGCCTGCCTTGAGCAAGCAACTCAAACGGCTGGAGCAACAGTTGGGGGTGCCAGTTTTTGACCGCAGCCTGCGCGGCATCGCACCCACCGAATACGGGCTGGCCCTGTTGCCGCGGGCCCGGGCCATTCGCGCGCAGGCGCGCCAGGCGGGCGAAGACATCGCCCAGCGCAAGGGCCAGCGGGAAGGCCAGTTGGTAGTGGCGCTGTCGCACTTTTCCACCATCGCATTGCTGCCGACTGTGATCCCGCTGTTTCGGTCCCGCTGGCCTGGGGTTCAATTGAGCATCACCCCGCCGCCCTTCGCCCTGGCCGGGCTGCGCGAGGGGGCGCCAGACTTTGCGGTCATGTCGATGCCCGCTGAACGGCTGGGCAGCGAATTCACCGCGCGGCCGGTCTACACTACCACGGTGGCCGTGATTGTGCGAGCCAGTCACCCCCTGGCCAACGCCCAGCACTTGTCGGAACTGGTCGGCGCCCAATGGATCTGGCCCAGTGTGCACAGCTCGGTGACGCGTGGCCTGGCTCGGGCCTTCCGCCAGGCGCGGCTGCCGGAACCCACCTGCCTGACGACCTGCGAGACCTTGACCGGCCTTGAAACGCTGGTGGCGAACACCGACTTGGTCGGGGCCGTGCCGTTCGAGGTACAGCGGGCCAGGGCGCAGTCGAACGGCTTGCACACCGTGCCGCTGTTACAGACCATTGAAGGTCCGCGAGTGGCCGTGCTGCGATGGGCCGACGCCCGGCCGACGCCGGCTTCGGCCGATCTGGAAGAAGCGTTTGTACAGGCCGCACGGCAACTCGCGCGCGGTACGCAAGCGCCTGCCTGAGCCACCTGACGCGCCTTCACACCCCAAACATATCGCCGTCGCGGCTGGGCGGCGCCACCCCCAGATGCCGGTAGGCGGCCAGGGTGGCAATGCGCCCGCGCGGGGTGCGTTGCAGATAGCCCTGCTGGATCAGGTAGGGCTCGATCACGTCCTCGATGGTTTCGCGCTCTTCGCCGATGCTGGCGGCTATATTGTCCAGCCCCACCGGGCCGCCGTCAAAGCGGTGAATCACCGCTTCCAGCAACTTGCGGTCCATCAAATCGAAGCCTTGCGGATCGACGTCGAGCATGGCCAGCGCGCGGTTGGCAATGTCGAGCGTGATCTCCCCCGAGCCCTTGACGTCGGCATAGTCACGCACCCGGCGCAGCAGCCGGTTGGCAATCCGAGGCGTGCCACGGGCGCGCCGCGCAATCTCAAAGCCGCCAGCGTCATCGGTGGGCACATTGAGCAGGCCGGCGCTGCGCCGCACGATGCGCGCCAGCTCTTCAGCGGTGTAAAACTCCAGCCGCGCCACGATGCCAAAGCGGTCGCGCAGCGGGTTGGTGAGCATGCCGGCGCGGGTGGTGGCACCCACCAGCGTGAAGGGCTGCAGGTCAAGCTTGATCGAGCGCGCCGCCGGGCCCTCGCCGATCATGATGTCGATTTTGTAGTCCTCCAGCGCCGGGTACAAAATCTCTTCTACCACCGGCGACAGGCGGTGAATTTCGTCAATGAACAGGACGTCGTTTTTTTCCAGGTTGGTCAGCAGCGCGGCCAGGTCCTTGGGCTTTTCCAGCACCGGACCACTGGTTTGCCGCAAATTAACACCGAGTTCGTGCGCAATGATGTGCGACAGCGTGGTCTTGCCCAGGCCGGGTGGGCCAAACAGCAGCACATGGTCCAGCGCCTCGTCGCGCTTGCGCGCCGCACCGATGAAGATCTCCAACTGCTCACGCACCTTGGACTGGCCCACGTACTCGTCGAGCAGCTTGGGGCGCAGCGCCCGCTCCACCGCCTCTTCATTTGGGGAGGCCGGGGCAGCCGCCAAAATTCGTTTGGACGGCGCGGCAAAATCATCGGTCTGAATGCTCACGAAGGGCCTGAGGGGTAAAACAAGCTTGACTATAGCCTTCGCGGCCAAGGCCATATTTAAGTTCTGCGCCAACATTGCCGATAAGGATCCTAGATACCAGTCATTCCGAAACCCGGGCCACACCTGCCCGCACGCTCAAGGGGCCCGACAGTCATGTATTCACGCTCCTCCCTGCTGCCAGCACTACCAGTCGCTGCCCCACCCTCGCGCGGTGTGACTTGGCCTGCGGCAGCACTGTGTGCCCTGCTGGCGGCCACCGGTTTCGGCACGGTCCGAGCCTCAGGCCCCGCACCGGCAGCAACCGATGCCATCGCGTCGGCTGCTGCGGCCAAAAAGCCAGCCTCAACGCCAGCTTCGACACCAGCATCTTCAGCCAAAGACGCGGCTGAGCAGGTCCTGGAAGCGGCAGAGGCCAGCACCTCGGCGAAAAAGCGGCTGACCCTGGTGGTCAATGGCAAAGAGAAGAAATACATCACCCTCCAGGCCGCCGACGAAGCGCCCTCAGCGGCCGGTAAAGGCGCCGGTAAGCCAGCGCCAGTGGCCGTGCAACGACCTGCGACCCCGGTGGTGAACCCGCTGGCCAGCCGCCAGTACATCCGCGCCAAGGCAGCGGCCATGCTCGGGCACGGTAGCCCGATGCCAGCGGCAGGCGGAGCCGCGCATAGGGGTGAGGCGCACTGGAGTTACGAGGGTGACACCGGCCCACAAGCCTGGGGCCGAATCAAGCCGGAGTTCAACCTCTGCGCCATCGGCAAGCGTCAGTCGCCGATCCACATCGACGAGCGGGACACGCTGCAGGGCCCAGCCGAGCCCTTGGTGTTCAGCTACCAGCCCAGCGACGGGTCAGTGGTGAACAACGGCCACACCATCCAGGTGGACGTGCAGGGCGACAACACCCTGACCGTGCGCGGCTCGGTCTACAAACTGCTGCAGTTCCATTTTCATACCCCCTCAGAAGAACG
>JBIKZZ010000130.1:0-8679 GCA_044354435.1 Rhodoferax sp.
AGGCGCAGGCGGCATCAAAAATAGTCGACGACAGCTGCTTCCAGGAATGGGGTCGCGCTCCTCTCTTGCGCCAGTCAAACGACTTCGGCTGGTGCGCCAATACATAGCAAACTTCGCCGCTTGCTGTGGTGAATTTGACGGCGAACGGGTTGGATTCGTTGAAGGTCGCGTGGGTCATTGGTAAACCAATAACGAGGCCTGTGCGCTCGTTGAAGATACGTGGCGACAACACCAACATTGGGTGTTCGTCTTTGATTTCACTTCCCACCTGCGGATTGAAGTCGATGAAAATCATGTCTCGGCGGTCTGGCACCCAGAGCTTATTCGGCGCTGTCATCAAAATACTTCGGCGCCAATTCGAGCGCCTGTCATGACTTCACCGCCGTGGAGACTTGGGTCAAAAGCTTTGAGCTTTTGGGCTAGGGTCAGCTTTGCAACGCCGACCGTGCGGATCAGAATACCGCCTTCCACCACCTCAAGCACAATCGGCTGGCCTTGCGCGAAGCGGGCAGCTTTTGCGATGGGCGCGGTAATGCGAACCCCCAAGCCATTGCCCCAAGCCTGAATGGTTTGCTTAGTTGTCATTGCGGTTGACATGCTTAACCCCTTTTTTGTTTATACAAGTTTAAACAAAACGCGCAGAGCGGTCAAGCATGCATAGACAGTGTCACATAGACAGCACAAACAGCCAGGCGCTGACAAGGTTCACTCCTCAGTGGCCTCAATCAAAAAACGCACCCGACGCACGCCGTTCCAGGCATCGGCATCCAGCCTGAATGCCAGTTTGGCCCGGGCCGGTAGTGGCTCAGTGCGGCCAAACCACATGCCGTCGACAGGCTGGCCCTGGTGTTTGAGCTTGAGCGCCAGGTGTTTCTCGCCCACCAGGCGTTGTGACAACACCTCCAGCTCCTCGCTGAAAGTGGGGGCGGCAAAGCCCTGGCCCCAAACCTCGCGTTGAAGCAGGTCCACCAGCTCGGTGCGGCGGTACTCGGGTTTGAGCGGGCCATCAGTCTCGGTGCGCCGGGTCAAGGTGGCGGCGTCCAGCCACTCTTGCGCCACCTCGTTCAGGCCCTGCTCAAAGGTGTCAAAGTGTTCCTCCAGCACGGTGCAGCCAGCCGCCATGGCGTGGCCGCCAAAGCGCAGCAGCACGCCGGGATAGCGCTTGGCCACCAGGTCCAGCGCGTCGCGCAGGTGAAAGCCGGCGATGGAGCGGCCCGAACCCTTGAGCTCGTGTTCACGTCCCGGCGCCGCGCTGGCGGCAAACACAAAGGTGGGCCGGTGCAGCTTGTCCTTCAGGCGCGAGGCCACGATACCCACCACGCCCTCATGAAAATCCGGGTCAAACACGCAAATGGCTGGCGGTGGCTCCTCATCGGCGTCAATCAGGGTTTCGGCGATGGCAAAGGCCTGGTCACGCATGTCGCCCTCGATCTCGCGCCGCTCGCGGTTGATGCTGTCCAGCGTCTGCGCCAGCTTGGTGGCTCGACCGGCGTCGTCGGTCAGCAGGCACTCAATGCCCAACGTCATGTCGGACAGGCGGCCGGCCGCGTTAAGGCGAGGGCCGAGCGCAAAGCCAAAGTCGAAGGTGGTCGCGGTGGCCGCCTGTCGCCCCGCTGCTACAAAAAGAGAAGCAATACCGGCAGGCATGGCAAGGCTTCGCACCCGTTTTAGCCCTTGGGCCACGAGCCGGCGGTTGTTAGCGTCCAGCCGCACCACGTCAGCCACGGTGCCAAGCGCCACCAGTGGCAACAGGCTGTCGAGCTTGGGTTGGGGGCCGTCCGCAAAGCGGCCGCGCTGGCGCAGCTCGGCGCGCAGCGCCAGCAGCACATAAAACATCACGCCGACGCCGGCGATGGCCTTGCTGGCGAAGCTGCAGCCGGGCTGGTTGGGGTTGACGATCACATCGGCCTCGGGCAACACGGTCTGCCCATTCGCCACAGCGGGCAGGTGGTGGTCCGTCACCAGCACCTGCAGGCCGAGCGCTCGGGCACGGGCCACACCGTCGATGCTGCCAATGCCGTTGTCCACCGTGATCAGCACGTCGGCGCCGCTGGCCTTGACCCGTTCGGAAATGGGGGGGGTGAGGCCGTAGCCGTCCACCACGCGGTCAGGCACCAAATAGTGCACATGGCGCGCCCCCAGCAGCCGCAGGCCACGCACTGCCACGGCACAGGCGGTGGCGCCGTCGCAGTCGTAATCTGCCACGATGCACAGGCGCAAATCGGCGGCGATAGCGTCGGCCAGCAGAGTGGCTGCCGCCGCGCTGCCCAGCAGCTCAGACGGTGGCAGTAAATGGGCCAGCGCGTCATCCAGTTCCAGCGGCGTTTGCACGCCGCGAGCGGCATACAGCTGCGCCAGCAGTGGGTGCACGCCGGCCTGCTCCAGGGCCCAAACGCTGCGGGGCGGGATGTCTCTTGCTATAAGTTTCATAGCTTCTCAATAAGGCTGGATAAGGGCTGGGGCCGGATTTTGTTCATAATTCTTTGCCAAAAGGCTTGGGGCTGAGCCACCCAGCTTTGTGCCTGGCGTTCGCCGCACAGCGTCAGCCTGGCTGGCTGGCCGGCAGCCAGTTCGGCGCCCAGAGCGGCCACTGCGCCGGCGTCCAAGGCCTGCCAGGCCTGGGCCCAGCTGGACCAGTCCTCGGCAAGCGCCGGCTCGCGCAGGTCGGTGGCCACCTGCGGTGGGCTTGTGCCGGCGGGTAGTTTGGGCAGGGCCGGCAGTTCACCGCTGCCGTGAAGCCAGAAAGAGTTGACTGGCAGCAGCCCCTGCTGGTTGCGCGAATCGTTCACAGGGTGGGTATAGAGCAGCATCTGCATCTCGCTTTGCAAGCGGCGCAGGCTGCTGGCCCGGGCAGCTTCAGGCATCCAGCCGTCGACTCGGCGCCCGGCTACCCGGTCCAGCGAGGCGGTGGCCAGCTCGCGAAAAATCTCGCCCTGCGCCAGCCAGCGCTGCGCTTGCTCATAGCGCAGCGTGATGCCGTCCTCGGCAAAGTAGGGCTGCATGGCGGCCAGCAGGGCCTGCGACTCGTCCGCGCTGAACTGCGGCAGCGGCGCGTGGTGCATGGCAATGTGCAGGGCGCCTATTTGCCAGTGGCAGGGGCTGACAAAAGCCCAGGCGCCCTCTGTGCTGCCAGCCTGCAAGGCCGCCCAGGGCAGGCGCCCATCATCGCCGTTCAGACCTAGGGCCTGCGCCAGAGCCCGCTCGTGCGGCGGCGTCAGGCTGAACTCGTCTCCACTGTCGGGGGTCTGGGGTGTCAGGCGGTGCAGCAGCGCCTTCAGGGCAGGCAGCTTGAGCTGGCGGAAAGCCTGTGCGCAGCCCTCGGAGCTGGCAAACGCAAACGGGATCAGGAGGTGCATAGCGGCATTGTCCAGTATGCGGTGGAATCTGGCGGTATTCGGCGGCATCGGGCGCCATCGGGCAGTGCCACAATGGCAGCTATTTTTAAACCGCTGGGGCCATGCAACTTCCGTTCGAGCTCATTCTTGGCTGGCGCTACACCCGGGCGGGCCGCGCCACCCGGCGCAACGGCTTCATCTCGTTCATCTCGGGCGTGTCCATGCTGGGCATTGCGCTGGGGGTGGCTGCGCTCATCATTGTGCTGAGCGTGATGAATGGTTTTCAGAAAGAGGTGCGCGACCGCATGTTGGGCGTGGTCTCGCACATCGAAATCTATGCGGCTGACGGCGCCGCATTGCCCGACCTGGCCGGCACCCTGGCCGCAGCACGGGCCCACCCGCAGGTGGTGGGTGCTGCACCTTTCATAGCAACCCAGGCCCTGCTGGCGAGGGGTGAGGACATGAAAGGCGTGATCGTGCGCGGCATTGACCCGGCTCTGGAGCCGCGTGTGACGGACCTGGTGCAGCAGCCGGGCGGCAGCGCCCTGTTGCGACTGCGCCCCGGTGAGTTTGGCGTGGTGATGGGCGGTGAACTGGCCCGAGCCCTGGGCGTGCGCACGGGCGACCCGGTGACGCTGGTGGCACCGGGCGGGCAGGTCACGCCGGCCGGGGTGTTGCCCAGGCTTAAACAGATGATGGTGGTCGGCACGTTTGATTCGGGCCACTACGAGTACGACGCCGGCCTGGTGCTGATACACGTGGACGACGCGGCGCGTATTTTTAGGCTGGAAGGCGCCAGCGGCGTACGGCTGAAACTGCGCGACCTGCACCAGGCGCGCGGGGTGGCGGCAGACTTGGCGCTGCGATTGGGGCCGCAAGTGATGGTGCGCGACTGGACACGCCAGAACCGCACCTGGTTTGCCGCGGTGCAGGTGGAAAAACGCATGATGTTCATCATCCTCACGCTGATCGTGGCGGTGGCTGCCTTCAACCTCGTGTCTACCCTGGTGATGTCAGTGACCGACAAGCGCGCCGACATTGCCATTCTTCGCACGCTGGGGGCCAGTCCGCGCAGCATCATGGGCATTTTTGTGGTTCAGGGTGCGCTGGTGGGGGTGATAGGCACCCTGGCCGGGCTGGCGCTGGGCTTGGGTGTGGCCTTCAATATCGACGTGCTGGTGCCCGCGCTGGAGCAGCTGCTGGGCGCCAGCTTTCTGCCCAAAGACATTTACCTGATCAGCCGCATGCCCAGCGACCCGCAGCAGGCCGACATCCTGCCGGTGGCGCTGATCTCGCTGGCACTGGCCTTTGTGGCCACTCTCTACCCCAGCTGGCACGCCAGCCGCGTCAACCCGGCCGAGGCGCTGCGTTATGAGTGACACCCAACCGGCCCCGTCATTCCCGCGAGCCCAAGAAGCCATGGATCCCCGTGTGCACGGGGATGACGGATCGCTACCGGCCGCCACCCCGTCATTCCCGCGCACGCGGGAATCCATGGCAATGGTATTGGAAGCCAAGGGCTTGACCAAGCGGTTTCAGGAAGGCCGTCTGGACGTCACGGTGCTGCAGGGCGTGGACCTGAAGGTGCACCGGGGTGAGACGCTGGCGATTGTGGGCGCCTCGGGCTCGGGCAAAAGCACGCTCCTGCACCTGCTCGGTGGCCTGGATGCACCCAGCAGCGGATCGGTGCAGCTGCTCGGACAAAACCTGGCTGGCCAAAGTGCGCAGCAGCAGGGCATGCTGCGCAACCGCCACCTCGGCTTTGTCTACCAGTTCCACCACTTGCTCCCCGAGTTCAGTGCCTTGGACAACGTGGCCATGCCGCTTTGGATACGGCGTATGGCGCGCCCCCAGGCCGCTGAAGTGGCCGCCGCCACGTTGGTGCGGGTGGGACTGCAGGAGCGCTTGCACCACCGCCCGGCAGAACTCTCGGGCGGTGAGCGCCAGCGGGTGGCGATCGCCCGGGCCCTGGTGACGCAGCCCGATTGCGTGCTGGCGGATGAGCCCACCGGCAACCTCGATCGCAGCACGGCCGACGGCGTGTTTGACCTGATGCTGGAGCTGGCCCAAAGCCAGGGCACCGCCTTTGTGCTGGTAACCCACGACGCGTCGCTGGCGGCGCGCTGCCAGCGACGGCTGCAGTTGGTGGCGGGTCGGCTGAGCGGGTTGTCAGATTAAATTGGAATAAACTAGCCAATTTGTACAGTTTGGCTAGTTTTAGGAGGCCGACGCCATGATCACCATCACCTCTGTAGAAGCTCAAAATCGGTTTGGTCAGTTACTTGACACCGTCCAGCGTGAGCCGGTCACCATCACCCGGCATGGCCGGCCTGCGGCTTTCATTATTTCGCCGCAAGACATGAAGGATTTGCAAGACGCGCGTCGTCAGCGAAGTACTGCCGCAGAGGCTTTTGAGGCTTTTTTCGCCAAGACCGATGAGAAATTGACGCCTGTTGCACGCCAACTGACAGATAAGGAAGTGGTCAGCATCGTGCTTGAGTCGCGGTGAGCGGCCGGGAGCGAGTTGTCGTTGACACAAGCACGCTGGTCAGCGCTATCCTACGGCCTGAATCAGTGCCGCGCCAGGTCTTTTTGGCCGTTGTCAAGCAGTCTGACCTTTGTGTCAGCCAAGCCACTTTTCAGGAGTTGCGTGAGGTCATGCAGCGTCCCAAATTCGACCGCTATCTGCCCTTGAAGGAGCGACTTGATTTTTACGATCTCGTGGCCGACTATTCCTGTCACTGGGTTGTTTCTGTCCCGAGTGAGCAAACTGCTCATGGCGTATGCCGAGATGCAAAGGATGCCAAGTTTTTAGCTCTTGCCCTGGATTGCCAGGCCGTGACATTGGTGACAAGCGACGCCGATCTACTCGTCCTGCATCCGTGGCATCGCATACCCGTTCTTTCGCCATCAGCTTATTTGGCGACAGTCAGCAGGCGCTGATGGTCGTGGCAGCTGATTCGGCAGGACAGCCTCAGGCAACCCGGTTAAACCACAAAATCGACAGCCCGGCGGACGCGATCACCAGCAGTGCTGCGGCCAGGGCCAGCAGGCCGGATATTTCGGTCTCTTTCTTTTCCACCGTCAGGCGAGTGCTGAGGGTCTCGTAGACTTTTTTCAGCGTATCGGCCGTGCCGGCGTAAAAGTACTCGGCTTGGGTCTGCAGTGCGATTTTTTTCAGGGTGTCTTCGTCGAGCTTGACGCGCATTGACCAGCCCTCAAAGCCGATGGTCTCGCCGTTGACGGTGCCGATGCCCACGGTGTAGACCTTAACCCCCCGGTCAGCCGCCAGTTTGGCTGCCTCCAGTGAATCCACGCCGGTGGTACGCTGCCCGTCTGTTAGCAAAATGATAGCAGCCGAGCCATATGAACCGGGGGCTACAGGCACAAATGCCTTAGGTTCTGGTGGCGTGGCCTGGTCGATCGCCACGCCCTGCTGGCGCTGCCGGCCGCCCACCATGGCGTTCAGGTCAATGCCGGCGTTGGGGAAAATTGTGGCCAGTGACATCACGATGCCGTTGCCTATCGCCGTGCCGCGCTGCATTTGAAAGCGGTCGATCGCCGACACCAGGTCCTCCCGGTTAACAGTAGGCACCTGCACCACCTGGGCCGAGCCGGCAAAGGCCACAATGCCCACCTTCACCTGCCGCGGCAGCTGCGCCAGAAACGCCTTGGCCGCGTTTTGTGCTGCCACCAGACGGTTTGGCTGTACGTCGGTGGCGCGCATGCTGCCCGACACGTCCATGGCCAGCATGATGGTCTCTTGCGTCATGGGCAGGCTGACCACGGCAAATGGCCGGGCGGCGGCCAGCAGCAGCAGGGTGATGGCCAGCAACAGCAGCAGTGGCGGAATATGCCGGCGCAGCGTCAGGCCTGGCCCCATGGCGTCCTTGATGATGGAAAGGCTGGCAAAGCGCAGCGTCAGCTTTTTGCGCCGGCGCAGCAGCCAAAAATACAAGGCCACCAGCAGCGGCACAGCCAGCAGCAGCCACAGCAGGTCGGGCCAAAAAAACGTCATCGGAAATTGATTGGGCAGGTTCATGCGGGCACAGCCTTCAAATGGGTGGGCAGGCGCTGGCCGCGCCGCTTGCGCAGTTCGGTGAAGCGCAGCAGGGCGTCCACCAGGTCATCTGCCGTGGATAACTCCAGCGCGTCGACGCCGCAGCGCGCCAGCGCCTGTCGTAGAAGCGTTTCGCGCTCCCGGGCCAGCTTGCTAAAGCGTTGGCGAAAACGGGCGTCCGAGGTGTCGATCAGCAGTTGTTCGCCGGTTTCTGCGTCGCGCATCGGCATGAGGCCGAGATCGGGTAAATCGAGCTCCATGGGGTCAAACAGGCGCACCGCCACCACCTCATGCCGCTGTGCCAGCTGCGCCAGCGGTTGTTCCCAGCCCGGTTCGCTGATGAAATCCGACACCACAAACAAGGTAGATCGGCGCCGCACCGTGGTGCCCGCGGCCTGCAGCAAATCTTGCAAGCGGGTGGCGCCGGCCTGGGCTGGCGGCCGGTGTTCAATGGCGTGCAGCATCTGCAACACATGCAGCCGGCTGCTGCGCGCCGGCAGCACGGTGTCTACACCGCGGCCATACAGCAGCGCGCCCACCCGGTTGCCATGACGCGTCAGCAGCCGCGCCAGTACCGCCACAAACTCGGCGGCGGTCTCGCGTTTGGCGGTTAAGCCAGAGCCGAAGTCGACCGAGGGGCTGAGGTCCAGCAGAAACCAGGCGGCCATTTCGCGGTCTTCGGTGAAGACGCGCACATGGGGCGTGTCGTGGCGGGCGGTAACGTTCCAGTCGATGTGGCGCACATCGTCGTGGTGCTGGTACTCACGCAGGTCCGCCAGGTCCATGCCGGTGCCGCGCAGCAGGGTGCGGTAGTCGCCCTGCAGCAGGCCGTCGAGCCGGCGCAGCACAGTCCATTCAAGCCGGCGCAACAGTTGCTCGGCGCTACCACTGGCCGGAGTGCCCGGCCCGGTGGCAGGTGCCGGGCTGGCTGGCGCTGGGCTGCGTCTGGAAAAAGGCCACATAGGGTGCTTGCGCGCGGTGGGCTCGGTTTAGGGTCAAGCCTCGGTGGGCGATGCGTGCTCCAGCGGCCGCGCCGGCGGGTTGATTTTGGCCATGATGCGCTGGATCAGGCCGTCAGCGTTCAGCCCCTCGGCCAGTGCCTCGTAGGACAGCACCAGCCGGTGGCGCAGCACATCAGGTACCAGGTCGCCCATATCTTCAGGCAGGGCGTAGCTGCGCCCACGCAGCATGGCCAGCGCCCGGGCGCCTTCTACCAGGTTGATCGTGGCCCGCGGGCTGGCCCCATAGGTGATGAGCCGTGACAGGTCCTTCAGGTCGTGCAGC
>JBIKZZ010000456.1:0-8670 GCA_044354435.1 Rhodoferax sp.
ATCAAGCAGACGTTTCGCTTGGCTGTGGCACGTAAACGAAGGCCTTGGTTTGACGGTTTGTGGGCAAACGCGGGCGAGCCCGTGAAGCTTACGCCGGTGCGATCAAATTCCTAATGGACAATCTCGGATTAACAGAATCGCTTTGGGGACGCTTGCAATGACATTTCACCGCCACACGACGGCGCTCGAAGTAACCAGCCAACTTGATTTGTGCGGCCGCACCGTCCTCGTCACAGGCGGTTGCGCCGGCATCGGTCTCGCCACGGCGCAGGCGCTGGCCGCCGCTGGTGCCACGGTCTATGCCGCAGATGTCCGCATCCCGGATACGGACGATTCTGCGGTGCAGGCCTTGCCGCTGGACCTTGGTTCGTTCGCGGATGTTCGTCGATTCGCTGGCGAATTCCAGGCGCGCGTGCCCAAACTGGACATCCTCGTGAACAACGCCGGCATCATGGCGCCGCCGCTGAGCTACACGGTCGACGGCCACGAGCGCCAGTTCGGCGTGAATTTCCTCGGCCACTACCTTCTAACCCGGTCGATGGAGCCTGCCCTGCGCGCTGCCGGCAAGGCGCGGGTTGTATGCATCAGTTCCATCGGCCACCGGCGCTGCGACATTCAATACGATGACATCGACTTTCGTACGAGGCCCTACGACCGCTGGCAGGCCTACTCGCAATCCAAGACCGCCTGTGCGCTGCTGGCGGTCGCTATCGACAGCCTCTGGCGTGACCGGGGTATACGCAGCAACACGATGAATCCGGGCGGATCCGCCACCGGCCTGCACCAGTACCTGGACGAGGCCGAGCAACGCCGACTGGGCTTTCTTGACGAGCAGGACAAACTGCCAGACCGCTGGCGTCCGCCCGAGCAGTGCGCGGCCACCTCCGTCTGGCTGGCTGCGGCGCCGGAACTCGCGGACGTCGGTGGCAAGTATTTCGAGGACTTCGCCGAATCCGGTCCGTGGCGTGAGGAAGATCCCATGAAGGGTGTTCGCCCTTACGCTATCGACAAGGACAACGCATTGCGACTGTGGAAGGTCGCTGCAGAAATGACCGGCTTGCCGCTGGACGCCCTAGGCGTCCAGTTCCGGACCAGCTAGATATTATTGTCGGTCTGCTTTGGATGATGACGGTTCGTTATCAATCCGTAGCTCGGCGCTTACACGCGCAACCTACGATGATGGAGACCAACCGCCGCATGTCACAGTTTGGCGACCATGATGTCTAGGAGATCCCCCGACCCTCACCCTTCCAGTACGGCTCGCGCAGCACGCGCTTGAGCACCTTGCCACTCGGATTGCGAGGCAACTGCTCCACGAACTCGTAGCGGCGCGGGATCTTGTAGCCCCCCAGGCGGTCGCGGCAGAAGGCGACCAGATCATCTTCGGTCGGCGCGTCTCCACGGCATACGCAGACGGCAAGCAGGGCCTCGCCCCACTTGGGATCGGGCACGCCGATCACGGCCACGTCAACGATTGAGGGATGCTCCTGAAGCGCCGACTCGATCTCGCGCGGGTAAATGTTGGTGCCGCCGCTCACCACCATGTCCTTGAGCCGGTCACAGAGGTAGACATAGCCCTCGGCGTCGATGCGCGCCACGTCTCCGCTGTGCAGCCAGCCGTCGCGCACGGTCTGACGCGTGGCCTCGGGGTTGCGCCAGTAGCCCTTCATGACGTTGGGACCACGAACCAGCAGTTCGCCGGGCTCATCAGGGCCCAGATCCCGGCCCTGTTCGTCCACAACGCGGACATCCGCAAGCACGGGGCGGCCGGTGGAGCGCAGCAGATGATCCTCGCCAGCGAGCGCGCGGGCATGGTCTACCTCGTTCAGGTACACGAACCCTCCGGTGGATTCCGTCAGGCCATAACCCTGCACCAGGTTGCAGCGAAATACTTCCAGTGCGCGGCGCAGAAGCGGGACTCCGATGGGAGCGGCACCGTAGTAGATGACCTTCAGGGCATCAAAGTGGCGAGCTTCGATGCCCGGCATTTCCACAAGTGACTGCATGATGGCAGGCACCATGTTGCAGGAGTTGATGCGTTCGCGCTCCAGAGTGTCGATGAACTCCTGGGCGTCAAAATGCGCCATGAGCACCACCGTGCCCCCCTTAACTGCGGCGTTGATTATGCGGTTGACGCCGGCCGCGTGGTAAAGGGGCGTCGTGACCAGTGCGCGCTCGCCGGGCGCCTTGCTGGCCGGCGAGGCGCTCATGGCCTGTTCGATGTGGGCCAGCGCGTTGCTGTGGCTGATCATGACGCCCTTGGGCAGCCCGGTCGTGCCGCTGGTGTATATCAGGTAGAGCATGTCGTCGGGCGATACGGAAACAGGCGGCTTGGTCTGGGGGTGCCCTTCCAGCAAGGCGTCCAACTGCAGCCACCCCGCCGGGGCCTGTCTGCTGTCTGCACCCAGAGCAACCTGGACAACACCAGGCAGCTCCCTATGCAGCGCCAGCTGGTGGACCAACTCGACATAGCGGCCGTTGGCAGCGAACACCATTCTGGGTTCGGCATCACGTAAGATGTCCAGCCATTCACAAGGCGCCAGCCGGTAGTTGAGCATGAATGGCGCGACGCCCACCTTGGCCGCAGCCATCAGCATCACTCCAGTTTCGATGGTGTTCTCTGCCAGCCAAGCGATGCGGTCTCCCACCTGCATGCCCTGCGCCAGAAGCGCGTGGGCGCAGCGGTTGGCCCAGGCATCGGCCTGGGCGTAGGTGAGCGTGCGCCCGCCCATCACCAGAAAGGGCAGCGTCGGCCGTGCCTTGGCGGTATATTCGAACCAGTCGGTGACTCGGAAATCGGACATCTGTTTTTCTTCAGGGATAAAGCGTACTCACACCACGCTGGGACGCTCGTAGACCAGCCCCGAATCGGGCCACCAGACGACACGTTGTTGGCGCAGCACGGCCTGCTGCTCGGGGGACATCCTCAACAGCACATCCATCACTGCACGTGCATCCGCGCCCACGCCGGGTAGAGGGTGGAAGGCTTGCGTTGGCTCACCGCGCACACGCAGGGGGTTACCGGCGACCTGCACGGCGCGCGCTACGGGATGAGGACCACCAAAGCCCTGGAGCATCCGGCGCGCCACCGCCTGCGGGTGCGCAAAGGCATCACGGATGCCTAAGACCATGGCGCCCGGTATGCCCAGCGCGACGAAGCGCTCCTGCCAGACGGCGGCATCCTGTTGGCCCATGGCCGCGCCCACTAGGCGGTTGAGCTCGGACTCGTGCTTCTGGCGCAACGCCTCAGTGGCAAATCGCGGGTCTTGCATCAACTCGGGGCGGCCCAGGGCTTCGCAAGCCTTGGGCCAGAACTGGTGGGTGATGGCCAGCACGAACCATTTGCCGTCGTGCGCCAGGAAGGGACCATATGGCATTGCCCCGCTGCCGCCACGGTGCGCTTCTGGTTGGTAGCGCCGGCCGCTCATAGCGGTGGGCACGCGGTACCCGTGCAGCGCCAGTTGCGCGTCGAACAGCGCCACATCCAGCCAGGCGCCCTGCCCCGTACTGCGGCGGCGCCACAGAGTGGACAACACGCCTATCACCGCATACAGACCACCGGCAATGCCACCAATGGGGTTGCCCCAGCGCACAGGCGCAGACCCAGGCAGATCACTGCCAGTGATGCTCATGACTCCGCTTACGGCCTGGATCGTCGCATCGTAGGCGGGTTTCCCCGACCAGGGACCCGACTGCCCATAGCCGGACACGGAGCACACCACCAGCCGCGGATGGAGGGCACGCAGCGTCTCCGGGCCCAGCCCCAGGCGCGCCATCACACCAGGCTTGTGATTCTCGTAGACCACGTCAGCATGGCGGGTGAGCTCTAGGGCCAAGGCCCGGCCCGCATCGCTCTTGAGGTCGATGGCGATGCTGCGCTTGTTGCGATTGAGGCCAAATGCATAGGCCACGTCGCGCCGCACTTGCCCGGCTTTGACGGGTACGACCGGCGCCGGCTCGTTGACTGGCGGACGCTCGACCTTCAGCACTGTGGCCCCAAGGTCGGCGAGGATCTGCGTGCCCAGCGTGCCGCTGGGTTCGTCGCCGCAGAACTCCAACACCAGCGTTCCGACCAATGGGCCTGACTGGCAGGCCAGCGCGGCGATGGCCTTGCGCAATTCACCCACCGACCCGGGGCCATCCAGCACATTGGGTGCTGCGGGATGCTGCAGCGCCGCGAGCACAGCCTTGGTATCGGCACCCGTGGCCACCGGCGCGCGCTGCGCGAGAGCCGTCTCGCCGACCCAGCGGACCGGGTGCGCCGCGGCATGCACCACACGCCCTCCGGGCTGGCGAAATCCGACCAGCGCCTGGCGCGCCTGCGCCTGGGGATGCGCAAAGGCTTCATGGATCTGATTGACGCGCGCAGCGGGCACCCCGGCGGCGATCAGCCTGTCCTGCCAATCACCTGCGCTTTCCTGGGCGAGCCGCTCTTCCACGATCTGCTCGAGGGCGGGCTGGTTCGCCTGCCGCAACTGAAGGGTCGTGAATCGGGGATCCTCGATCCAGGCAGCGCGGTCGACGGCGCGACAGAAGGCGGGCCAGAAATTGCTGGCTACGCCCAGGACGATCCACGCGCCATCGGCGCAGAGGAAAGGGCCGTAGGGTGTTGCACCCGCACCACCACGACGGGGAGAAGGCACGGCGAAGTCGATACCGCTGCCGAAAGTCTGCGGAACTCGGTAGGTGTTCATCGCCAGCTGAACGTCCAGCAGCGACAGGTCCAGCGCCTTGCCAAGGCCCGTGCGTGCCCGCTCGATCAGGGCGGCGATGACGCCAATCACCGCGTACAGGGAACCACCGATATCACCGATGGGTACGCCCAGGCGGCAGGGTATGTCGCCAGGCACGCCAGTGCCGGTGATGCTCATGGAGCCGCCCAGTGCCTGAACGATGGCGTCGTAGGCGGCGACCTTGGACCAGGGGCCGTCCTGGCCAAAACCACTGATCGCACAGTGCACGATGCCAGGATTCACGGCCGCCAGATCCTGCGACCCAAGGCCCAGGCGCTCCATGACGCCAGGGCGGAAGTTCTCGTAAACCACATCGCTGCGTCTGACCAGTTCCAGGAAGGCGGCCTTACCCTCAGGAGCCTTGAGGTCCAGCACGATGCTTCGCTTGTTGCGCTGCAGGGCCCAGGTGAAGCCTTCGGCATCCAGGACGGGGGCTCCCTCCGGCCCGTCCCCCAGCGGCGCGCCAGTACCGCCGACCGGGTCGATCCGGATCACATCGGCGCCCAGGCAACCCAGGATCTCTGAGCCGAACGGGCCTGCGACCACGGTGGAGAGGTCGAGGACGCGAATGCCGTGCAGAGGGGCGTGCGAATGCGGCGGCATGTCCATCGCTCAGAGCCCGCGGGCAATCAGCATCTTCATAACCTCGGAGCTGCCGCCGGCAATGCGCCGGACGCGCCCGTCCACGTACATGCGGGAGATCTGCATCTCGCTCATGTAGCCCCAGCCACCATGCAGTTGCAGGCCCTCGTCGATCATACGACCCTGCAGCTCGGTGCAGAACAGCTTGGCGGATGCTGCCTCGTCGGTGGTGAGTGTGCCTTGCATCTGCTTGACGATGCACTGGTCGATGAAGGCCCAGGCAGCGCGTAGCTGCGTCTTCAGTTCGGCCAGCTTGAACTGGGTGTTCTGGAAGTCGACCAACGGCTTGCCGAAGATCTGGCGTTCCTTCACGTAGGCGACCGTGATGTCGAAGGCCTTCTGTGTCGTGGCAGTAGCGATGGTGGCGATGGACAGGCGCTCCTTCGGGATCTCGTGCATCACCTGCGCGAAGCCGCGATTCTCCTCGCCCAGCAGGTTGGCCACCGGAACGCGTACATCGTCGAAGAACAGTTCGGCCGTATCCGAGGCTTTCATGCCCATTTTCTGCAACCTGCGGCCGCGTCGGAATCCAGTACGGTCACCTTCCACCACGATCAGGCTCACACCCCTGGCACCCAGCTCGGGGGCCGTCTTGCAGGCAACGATGATCAGGTCGCCATTGATGCCATTTGTGATGAAGGTCTTGGAGCCGCTGATCACGTACTCGTCGCCATCGCGCCGGGCCGTGGTGCGCAGCGCCTTGAGGTCACTGCCGGCATGCGGCTCGGTCAGCGCCAATGCGCCGATGAGTTCCCCAGTCACCATCCTGGGCAACCAGCGTAGCTTCTGTTCCTCGGTTCCAAGAGCCTCGATGTACGCCGATACGATGTCGGTGTGGGTCTGGATCGTGAAACTGGCCTGGCCGGTGTAGCCCAACTCCTCGTCCACCACGCACAGATAACGGAAGTCGGCGCCTGCCCCTCCGTATTCGGTGGGAATGCAGGGGCACAAGAGCCCAGCCTCGCCTGCCTTGCGCCAGACCGTGCGCGGGGTGATGCCAGCCTCTTCCCAGTCGGCGATGTGGGGAACGACTTCCGTGTCGAAGAAGCGTCGCACCTGCTTGCGGTAGAGCTCGTGCTCGGGCTCATAGAGGGCACGGCCCTCCATCATGCCGGCGTTGATCGGTCCGCTAGACTTCATGCCTTGTCCGCCTTCTCAGGGCCGGCCTTGGGCGCGGGGTTGGTGTAGTTCTGCAGCAAGGCCTTAGGCACCAGCTTGGCGAGTTCGTCAAAGGACGGGATCTCGCCTTCAGGGTAACTCAGCGTAGCAAGCAATTCAGGGTCGTTGTAGATGCCAATCATGCCGCGTTCCACGCGGAAGGCCTGGCCGTTGATATGGGCCGCCTCGTCGCTGCACAGGTAGGTCGCGAACGGCGCGATGTACTCGGGTCCACCCATATTGACAACCGCCTCGTAGCGGGACTGCGTGATGAGGCCAGCCTCCAGACGCTTGCGGAAGCCATCCTTGACGGCATCGTCCATCGTCATGCGCGTGGCTGCGGCGGGGCACATGGTGTTGACTGTGACCCCATAACGGCCGAGTTCCCGCGCGATGCCGCGCGTGAGGCTGAAGACACCGCCCTTGGCCGCGCCGTAATTGATCTGACCGACCGTGCCACGCCAGGCCTCGGAGCCCATGTTGATGATGCGTCCCCATCCCTTCTCCCGCATGTGACCGGCGGCCTGGCGGATCATATTGAACTGACCCTTGAGGTGCACGGCCACCACCAGGTCCCAGTCGGCCTCGGGCATGTTCCAGACCATCTTCGGGCGCAGCACGCCTGCATTGTTGATGACGATATCCACCGAGCCGAAATGCTGGATGCACATGGAGACGGCCCGCCCACAGGCCTCGAAGTCGGCCACCGATTCATTGCAGGCAACCGCGCGGCCGCCCGCATCGCGGATCTGCTCGACCGCCTTTTCGGCGGGTGAGCCATCTTCGGGCCGGCCGTCCTTAGCACCGCCCGGATCGAGCACCACGACGCCTGCGCCTTCCTTGGCCAGCGCCTGGGCGACGGCGAAACCGATACCGCGAGCTCCACCTGTGACGATGGCGGCCTTGTCCTTGAATCGCATGAAGTTCACTCCTGGAAATGGATGGGTCTATTGGGCACCCCTCAGATGCAACGCTGGGATACCAGCTTCGTCGTGAGATAGCCGTCGAAACACTCAGCGCCGCCTTCGCGGCCCCAGCCGCTGTCCTTGACACCGCCAAAGGGTGTGTCGAAGCCGGCACCGGCAAAATGATTGATGGAGACCGTGCCGCATTCCAGTTCACGGGCAATGCGGTTGGCCTTTGCGGCCGAGTCGGTGAAGACATAACCCGCCAGGCCGAAGGCCGTGCCGTTGGCGAGGGCAATGGCGTCGTCCAGGTCGTCATAGGGCCGTAGCAGCGCAATGGGACCGAAGGGCTCCTCCTGCAGCACACGCGCCGTGTCGGGGATGTCGGTCAGCACCGCGGGCGTGAGGAAGAAGCCCTTGCGGTCCGGTCGCTGCCCGCCGGTGCGAAGCCTGGCGCCAGCGGCCACAGCCTGCGCTATAAGGGCTTCCACCGCTTCGCGGCGGTGCGAATTGGCCATGGGTCCCATCTGCACGCCTTCCTCCAAGCCACCGCCCACGTGCACGGCCTCGGCCGCTGCGATGAAGGCTCCTTCGAAGGCGGCGTAGATTGAACGGTGCACGTAGAAGCGCGTCGGAGAGACGCATATCTGGCCGGCATTCCTGTACTTGAAGCCCACACACGCTCGCGCCGTGGCGACGGGGTCAGCGTCTGAGCAGATGAACACCGGCGCATGTCCGCCCAGCTCCAGCACGGAAGGCTTCAGATACCGGGCGCCCAGCTGGGCCAGCGCTCGCCCCACCGGAACCGACCCCGTGAACGAGAAAGCTCGCACCACAGGCGAGGCGATCAGACGTTCGGATATCTGCGCTGGATCACCAAAGACCATGTTGACAGCACCCGCCGGCGCTCCGGCATCGCACAGGCATTGTGCGATCCAGATGGCAGAGCCTGGCGTTTCCTCGGCAGGCTTGATGATGACCGCGCAACCGGCCGCCAATGCCGCACTCATCTTGCGCGCCGGCGAGGCGCCGGGGCCATTCCATGGCGTGAAGGCAGCGACAACCCCGATGGGTTCCTTGACCACCTTGGCTTCGAGACCCTCCCGCGACGGAACGATACGGCCATAGGTCCGGTTGCCTTCGGCTGCATGCCATTCGAAGAGCACCGCCATGCGCTCGACCTCCGTGCGCGCCTCTGCCAACGGCTTTCCCAGCTCTTGCACGATGGTGCG
>JBIKZZ010000131.1:0-8662 GCA_044354435.1 Rhodoferax sp.
GTGCCGTGAAATTGCAGGCGCTGGGCCGTGACCCGACCCTCGGGCGCCGTCAGGCCCAGAATGGCACGTCCAGTCTGCGACTTGCCAGAGCCCGACTCACCCACAATGCCCAGGCGCTCCCGCCCCAGGGCAAAACTGACGCCGCGCACGGCCTCGGTGAAGCCGCCATCACGGTTGGGGAAGGCCACGCGCAGGTCATCGACCACCAGCACCGGGTCGTTGTTATGGCTGCTCATTTGGCAGCCTTGGGGTCGAGCGCGTCACGCAAGCCATCGCCCAGCAGGTTGAACGCCAGGCTCACCAGAAAAATTGCCGCGCCTGGCGCTGCCGCCACCCACCACTGGTCCAGCACGTAGAGCCGACCGTTGGCGATCAGGGCGCCCCATTCGGGCATGGGCGGCTGCGCGCCCAAACCCAAAAAGCCCAGGCCGGCGGCAGTCAGGATGATGCCGGCCATGTCCAGCGTGACCCGCACGATCACCGAGGACACACACAGCGGCATGATGTGACGCACAACGATGCGCCAGCGTGATGCACCGATCAGCTGCACCGCCGCGATGTAGTCGGCCTGGCGGATGGTCAGCGTCTCGGCACGGGCAATGCGGGCATAGGGCGGCCAGGAGGTGATGGCGATCGCGATCACCGCATTTTCGATGCCAGGCCCCAGGGCCGCGACAAACGCCAAAGCCAGGATGAGGCGGGGGAAAGCCAGAAAAATATCGGTGATACGCATCAGCACCGCATCGGCCCAGCCACCCAGGTAACCGGCCACCGTACCCACCACCAGACCGATGGGCGCCGCCAATACCGCCACCAGCACCACCACATACAGCGTGATGCGCGAACCATGGATGA
The DNA here is from genome assembly GCA_044354435.1 of Rhodoferax sp. Taxonomy (GTDB): domain Bacteria; phylum Pseudomonadota; class Gammaproteobacteria; order Burkholderiales; family Burkholderiaceae_C; genus Rhodoferax. The sequence goes on from JBIKZZ010000131.1 coordinate 856, forward strand.
TGCGTGACAGGATGTCGCGCCCCTGATCATCGGTGCCGAACCAGTGCGCACTGGACGGCGGCAGCAGGCGGGTGGTGCGCAGGTCGCCGATGTAAGGCGAGTAAGGCGCCAGCAGATCGGCAAACACCGCCACCAGCACCAAGAGCAGCACGATCGCCAGGCCGACCATGGCCAGCCGGTTACGGGCAAAAATGCGCCAGGCGCCATAGGCCCGGCCCAGGGCCGCCTGCCGGCGAGACTGCGGCCGCTCGGCCATCAGCCATGCGTGGAGAGTGTCCGGGCGCGGCGGCCGCGCGGCCTTGGCAAGGTCAGTCATGGTGTGCGACTCAGGGTGCCCGGGTCCGTGGATCGAGCCACTGGTACAGCAGGTCGGACAGCAGGTTCAAGCCAATGAAGACCGAGCCGACGATGATGGTGCCGCCCAGCACGGCGTTCATGTCAGCGTTTTGCAGCGAGTTGGTGATGTACAGCCCCAAGCCCGGCCAGGCAAACACGGTTTCTGTCAAGACCGAGCCCTCCAGCAGGCCGGCGTAAGACAGGGCAATCACCGTCACCAGCGGCACCATGGCGTTGCGCAGGGCGTGGCGCCAGATGATCCGGGCCTCAGACAGGCCCTTGGCGCGCGCCGCTACCACGTACTCCTGGCTCAGCTCATGCAACATGAACGAGCGGGTCATGCGGCTGATGTAGGCCAATGAAAAATAGCCCAGCAGGGACGCGGGCAGGATCAGGTGAGACAGAACGTTGCGGAACGCGTCCCACTGCCCCTGCCGTGCGGTGTCGAGCAGCAGGAAACCGCTCTCGAGCGTGACTGAATACTCATAGGCTACATCGATGCGACCCGGTCCGCTCACCCAACCTAGCTTGGCATAAAAAAGCACCAGGCCCATCAGCCCGAGCCAGAAAATCGGCACCGAGTAGCCGATCAGACCCATGACCCGCACCAGTTGGTCAACCCAACCACCCCGCCTGACCGCCGCCCAAACCCCCAAGGGCACACCCAAACCGGCACCGATCAGGATGCCCAGCGTAGCCAGCTCGATGGTGGCGGGAAAAGTGCGACGGATATCCGTCATCACCGGGTTGGAGGTCAACACCGAGGTGCCGAAGTCACCGGTAACCACTTTCTTTAGGTAGATGCCGAACTGCGCATACAGCGGCTTGTTCAGACCCATTTCCTCGCGCACCCGCTGCACCACGTGCTCAGGCGCCCGGTCGCCGACGATGGCCAACACGGGGTCGATCGGCATCACACGCCCGATGAAAAAAGTGACGGCCAGCAAGCCCAGGTAGGTCAGCAGTATGACCACCAAAAACCGGCTGGCACGCCAGGCACTTCGCTTCAGGCTCGCGCCTCTCCCGCCAGCAGGCTGCGCCTGCGCCGGGGGCCAAGGATCCAAGATCAGCAGCCTCTAGGCGTTACTTGGTGACCTTGAACATGTAGGTCGAATCAGAGGTCGGCCCGAGCTTCAGCCCATTGACATCCGCGCGCATGGCAGCCGTCTCAATTTGCTGACCCAAGATGACAAAGGGGCTGGACTTGCGGTGTTCAGCCTGAATGTCGGCATACATCACGGTCCGTTTGCCAGCATCGCGCTCAATCACTGCCGAATCCGCTTTTTTGGTCATATCAGGAATGTCCCAGGCATTGCGCCAAGCCAGAGGCTTGGATTTGGCGTCATCCTTGTTGTCCATGTTGCGCGCGAAGGTGTCCGCATTGGTGTGCGGATCCCAGTAGTCGGCACCCCAGGCACCGATGTAGATGTCGTGTTGACGCGCTCGGTACTTCGTCAGAGTCTGCTTGCCGTCGCCTGGGAGGATTTCGATGTCGATGCCGGCCCGTTTCGCGGTTTGCTGGAACGCCTCGGTGATGCCCTGAATCGGTTGGGTAGTACGCATATCCATTGAGATCTTGAAGCCGTTGGGATGCCCTGCCTTGGCCAACAGGGCCTTGGCTTTGTCCACGTCGAGTTTGTAGGGCTTATCTGTGCTGGCACCAAGCAGACCGACCGGCAGGAAGTTCTGATGCACCACCCCGATATTCTTGATCATTGTGCTGCCGATGGCGTCATAGTCAACCAACCATTTGAAGGCCTCGCGCACGTCAGGTTTGGACAAGATCGGGTGTTTCTGGTTGAGGCTGAAGTACCAGACGTAGCCCTTTGGGGTCGCGGTGATCTTGATCTCCTTGTTGCTTCCAAGCGCTGCCAAGTCCTGTGGCGTCAGGTTGCGCGCCACGTCGGCATCGCCCTTCTCGAGCATCAGACGCTGGGTCGAGGCCTCTTTGACGTGACGGTAGATAACCCGCGACAACTTGGATTTTTCGCCCCAGTAGTTGTCATTGCGCTCTAAGGCAATGACCTCATTGGCGCGCCACTCGCGAAGCTTCAGCGGACCAGAGCCAGCGTAATTGGTCTTGAGCCAACCGTAACCCATGTCTCCGCCGACTTCTTTGGACATCAATAGCTTCTTGTCGACGATGGAGGCAATGTTGGCTGTCAGGCAGTTGTAGACGAAGGTCGGGGCGTAGGACTTGTCTGTCTCCATGGTCAGCGTCAACGCGCCGGTCTGCTTGATCTTGTCCTTGACGTTGTCCTTGGTCAGCCCGAACTGGGTCAGGATGAAGGCCGGCGTCTTGTCCAACTGCACCGCGCGTTGCAGCGAATAGACCACATCTTCGGCGGTAAGTGCATTGCCCGAGGCGAATTTCACACCGGGGCGCAATTCGAACGAGTAGGTCTTGCCATCAGCCGATACCGACCATTTGGTGGCGACGTCAGCGACCAGTTTGGACGGATCGTTGACGTCATAACGAACCAGCCGGTCATACGAGTTGCCCATGATCTCGCCTGCCGAGATCTCAAATGCCTCGCCTGGGTCCATGGTGATGATGTCGTCCATGGCCGAAGTGATCACCAGGGTGTCTTTGGGGGTCGCGGCAAATGCGGGCGTGAGGCTGCTGCCAAACACCAGAACACAGGCTGCGGCAACGCCGAGCATGCGCCGGTTCAAAACAGGGGTGGAATGTCGCAAGGTGTGATCTCCCTAAATGTGTGAAACGAGCCGCAGCCGAAGACCGGCCCCGATGGCGGCTACCAGTTTATACCTAACGCCCGGCTACCGGGAAAACCCTGAGCCGGGCATCAACCAGGCGCCATTGGGTTCAGCGCGCCCAGCCCGGCACTGCTGAGCAGCGGGTACCGCGACGGCTCGGGCAAAGCGTAGTGCCACCACTCATGGGGAATGTGTGCAAAGCCAGCGCCCTCCATGGTGCGCATCAGTCGCAGGCGATTGGCCTGCGCCTGGGCCGACACGGCCAGGTTGAAATGGTGCGACAGCTGGGTCATGTCGTCAAAACCGCTGCCCATATCCAGTTCAGCGCCCTGGCCATCGACCAGGGTCAGATCCAGAGCGGTGCCACGGGTGTGGTTGGAGCCGATGGCCGGGTCGGCCACATAGGCGCGATCAGGGGCGGTGTCCCACAGCAGCACCTGCGCTTCGTGCGGGCGAAAAGCGTCAAAAATCTTGAGGCGGCAGCCGGTATCAGCAGCCAGGGCGACGGCCCGGCGCAGGCAGACCTCGGCATCACGGTGCAACAGGCACAGAGGCCGGGCATAAATCACTTGGCCTGACACATTATTGGGCGTGGCATAGGCCAGGTCGATCACGACATGGTGCGTAGCGGGGGTGATCAGCACCAGAGGGTGGGGTAAAACAGACATCGGACGGGGCCTTGGGCTGGGCCCACTGGTGTTGAAACCAGAATTTTACCGAATGTTTTTGGGCTCTAGCCCTTGTGCAGTGGTCATTTCCAGCTATGGAAATGATAGTAAATTGGCGTCGGTCGCATCACGTCATTGCACGCCCCACTGATGCCCTACTCGCCCGGGGTGGTCGCCCGGGCACCGACAAAGTCAGTGTAAGCAAGGATCGTGACAGGCAGACGACAGGTTTTGGCTGCGCTCGATATTGGCGCACCGGTCAAGGCGGCGCCGGGCTGAGCGGCGCCGCGGCTGTCCCCCGCCCTGCGGGCTCCTCCTTGATGCCGCTATGCCGCTCGGCCCGTCACCACCTTGACGACCCTCGCGCGTAAGCCCTGTCTTCCCCGGCTCGACCGGGGACCCAGGGCTGCATAGATTCCCAGTCGTGGCCGGGAATGACGGGAGAGCAGAGGGGATGGCGTGCCTGGTGCAGCGAGGTCAGGAGGAGGTTGCAGCAGCCGGAGAGGCTGCTGCAACCGGGGGACACGAGCGGAATCAGGCACGCCATCCCCTCCCAACGCCAACGCCAAAGCCAACGCCGGCATCAAAAACAAAACCCCTCACCAAAGCGGCTGCAGTTGACCATCCTGCAGGCGCACTGCCCGCGTGGCCATGGCCATCGCCTCTTGCTCATCGTGCGTCACCAGCAAAGTGGCCATACCGGCAGCGGCGATATGCTGACGGAACTCGTCGCGCAGGCTCTGGCGCAGCTCGGCGTCCAGAGCTGAAAACGGCTCGTCGAGCAGCAGTGCGAGCGGTGCTGTGATCAGGGCTCGCGCCAGGGCCACCCGTTGCTGCTCGCCACCCGACAGGGTCCAGACCTGCTGCTGGGCTTGTGTCGCCAGGCCGAAGCGCCCCAGCATGGCGCTGGCGTGCTGCCGCGCCTGTGCGCGGGGCAAGCGCTGCTCCACCAGGCCGAAGGCCACGTTATCCAGCACATTCAGGTGAGGGAACAGCGCGAAGTCCTGGAACATCAGGGCAAAGCCGCGCCGCTCGGGCGGCTGCTGGGTGATGTCCTGGCCGTTGAACCAGACGCTGCCCTGATCGGCTGGCTCGAGCCCGGCCACGATCTTGAGCAGGGTGCTCTTGCCGCAACCAGAGGGGCCGAGCAGGGCCACGATTTCTCCGGCGGAGATGCGCAGGCTCAGGTCTCGAACAAGTACCCGTGGGCCAAACTGTTTGTGAATATGGCGCAGTTCAAGCATGGACCAACTTCCTTTGCGACCCGTTAGCCGAGCCTTGTCGCGCCGGCCATTCAATCAGCACAAACACCAGCAGCGCCAAGGCCATCAGCAGGCAAGCCAGCACTAGCGCGGCGTCGCGGTTGGCGGCACCGGGGCGGCCCAGTCGCTCGTAAATCAGGGTGGTAAGCGTGGCCCATTCGGGGCGCGACAAAAACAGCGTCACCGCAAACTCGCCCACCGCACTGGCGGCGGCAAAGGCCATGCCCCGGCGCAGCGCCGGGCGCAGCAGCGGCAGGGTTACTCGCCACAAGGTACGCCAGGGGCCAGCACCCAGGGTGCGTGCGGCCTGGGTCAGTTGCGGCGGCAGGCTGTCCAGCCCAGCAGTGAGAGACTGGGTCACAAACGGATAGGCTAGCAATGCATAGGCCGCCAGCAAGAGCGACAGGCTGGCGGTCCAGCCGGGATAGAGCAGCAACAGGCCAAAAGCCACCGTCACCGGCGACACCACAAAGGGCAAGTAACTGGCCGTGCGCCACAGCAAGCCGGACCCCGCTGACAGGGCGTGGGCCAGCCCGATCAACGTGGCAAACAGCAACGCCAAGGCCGAGAAGCGCAAGGTGTTCCAGAGAGCCGCCAGGGTGTCTGGCGCCAGAAGTTCAGCCCAGGCCGCCGGCCCGGCCAGGAGCGCGCGCCAGACGATGGCCAGCAGGGGCGCGGCACAGACCAGCAGCAGCACCGCCAGCGCTGCGGCCAGGGCCAGCCACTGAGCCAGCCCACGCGGCTTGCGACGCGGTACCGGCTCCACGCGGGCGGGCGCTCCGAGCCGCCGCTCTAGACCGGCATATAGCAGCGCCACACCGCCGGTCAACAGCAGCATGGCCAGGGCCAGTGCGCTGGCTTCGGCCAGTTTGAGCTCGTGCGCCACCAGGGTGTAGATTTCCACCTCGACCGTGGCGTAGCGCTGGCCACCCAGCACCAAGGCCAGCCCAAAGCCAGCAAAACAGTACAAAAACACCAGGCACAGGCTGGACGCCAGCCAGGGTGCAATCGCCGGCCACTCAATGCGCCAAAAGGCCCGCCAGGGCGTGGCACCCAGCGAACGGGCCGCAGCGAGTTGGCGCGCGCTGACCCGCTCCAGCGCCTCAACGGCCGCGCGCACCACCAGGCACAGGTTGAAAAACAGGTTGCCGTACAGCAGCAGCCACGGCGTGCCTTGTAAGTCCAGACCCAACAAGCCGCCCAGCAGCCCCTGTGGACCCCACAGTGCCAGAACGCCGATGGCTGCCACCAAGGTGGGCACCACAAAGGGCAGCATCAGCAGGCGCAGGCAGAGAGTGCGGCCAGCAAATTCAAAACGCGCCAGCACCCAGGCCACCGGCAGGCCCAGCGCCAAGGCCGCCACGCAAGTCGCCGCCGCCTGCAGCACCGACCAGCCGACCCGCCAGCGCAGGTAATCGTCCTGCCACATCGCCCCTATTGAAGGCGCAGGCTGGCCCGCACTGCCCCACCCTTCCAGAACCAGGCGCAGCAAGGGCGCCACCAGCAGCAGCAAAAGTGCCGCCAAGGGCAGTGCCGCCAACCACGCCAGACTCCGGCCTTTCATGGCCTGCCCGGCTGGTGCGGCACCACTGGCATTTATTTGAGCACCACCTGGGTCCAGCGGCTGACCCACTGGGCGCCTTTGTCAGCAATCACTTCGGCGCTCAGGCTGTCATAGGCGGTGGGCTCGGGCCCGTGGCGCATCACCTCGGCGCGCGGCGTACTCTGCTCCACCGGGAACATCCACATGCTGGTCTGCAGCGCCGTTTGCACCGGCGTTGAACGCAGGAAATCGATGAATTTGGCCGCCGCTGCGCGTTGGCCGCCGCCCTTGACCAGGGCCACGCCCTCCACCTGGCGGAACACGCCGCCCTTGACAAACAGGTTACCAGTGGGCGACTCGGTGATCTTGTCCTTGCTATAGAACACCTCGGCCGCGGGGCTGGTGGCATAGCTCACCACCACCGGGTATTTGCCGCCGTTACGGCTGAAGTCGGTGTTGTAGGCCTCGCTCCAGCCCTTGGTCACCTTGAGGCCATTGGCGCGCATCTTGGCCCACCATTCAAAGGCTTTTTCTTCGCCCAAGCCCGCCACTGTGGCCAGCAAAAAGGCATAGCCGGGGCTGGAGGTGGCGGGGTTTTGCACCAGCAGCCAGTCTCGGTAGGTGGCCTGCGTCAGATCGTCCAGGGTCTTGGGCAGGGGCACGCCGCTTTTGGCGACCCAGGCCTTGTCGTAGTTCAGGTTGACATAGCCGTAGTCGACCGGCACCACGCCGTGTCCCAGCGCAAGGGCTGCCGGGCCGTGTAACGCGGTATTTGGAAAGGGCTCAATCACCTGAGCGGCCTGGGCCTTAAGCACCAGCGCGTTGTCGATGCCGTAGACCACGTCGGCCACCGGCTGGGCACGGGTCAGGATCAACTTGTTGAGCATCTCACCAGCGTCTCCGCCCTTGATGATGCTGAGCTTGACATTGGACTGGCTCTCAAACTGCGCCAGCATGGGCTTGGGCAGGGAGAACGAGCTGTGCACCATGACGCGCAGCTCGTCGGGTGCAGCCTGCGCTGACAAACTCGCCGTCAACGCCGCCACTACGAGCAGCCCCAAAGAAAAAGTCCGCTTTTTCATCGCTTTGCCTTTCAATGCACCAGTGAGGGCGCAATGAGTTGGGGAAAGCCAGAATTGGCGGACCTTGCTCCTTCACGCTCCCTACGCTGGCATGACCCAGATCAGGTGTGTGGGGTATTTCTCAGTCTGCCTTGCGCCAGACACCCCCGGTGACGGAATCAGTATACGCCTAAGCAGTGATAACGCTCAAGCCGCCCA
>JBIKZZ010000132.1:0-8632 GCA_044354435.1 Rhodoferax sp.
GGAGCGCACGCTGCGGCCCTTGAAAAACACCTCGATGTCGTCCCAGTGGTTGAGCGCATCACCAATCAGCTGGCCGGTGACGGGATCGGCCGCGCGCATGTTGTCCAAGGTCTGGTCCGACAGCACCACGCCCCAGCCAAAGGTGTCAAAAGGCTTGTTGCGCTCCGCCACGGTGATGCGGTGAGCGGGGTTTTGCAGCTTCATCAGCAGCGCGAAATACAGACCGGCGGGGCCACCGCCTATGCAAAGGATGTTCATGAGGCAATAGTTTAGGCCTAAACTATTGCCTGTCAAGGGTTTGATGCGTCGGTGCGGTCAAGCCCCAGAAGACGTGCTAGTATTACTCGGTAATACTCAAGGAGTTCACCATGCAAACCACCATCACCAGCAAGGGGCAGGTCACCATTCCGCGCGACGTGCGCCAGCAGTTCGGCCTGAAGCAGGGCATGGCCGTGACATTTGCCGTGGAAGGCGACCACATTGCCCTGCGCCCAGCCGCAGCCCTGCGCCAACCCGGAACCAGCGGTTTTGGTTTGATTCCAAGCCGCCACCCAGCCATTGCGCCTGATTTTGATGTTGCCACCCTGTTGGCCACCGAGCCATGATCGGCCTGGACACCAACGTTCTGGCCCGTTACTTTGTCGCAAGCAGTGACGAACCATCCCGGCAGCAAAGCGAGTCAGCCCGGCAGTTGCTTGAAAGTGGCAAACGCCTGTTTGTCAGCAAAACTGTGCTGTTGGAACTGGAATGGGTGCTGCGCGGCTACTACAAGAGTACGCCGGACGAAGTTCAGGCCGTGATGAACCACCTGGTCGGCATGCCCAACGTGGACATTGAAGACCGGGTGGCGCTGGACCTGGCCACCGCCGCATTGGCTCAGGGGTTTGACTTTGCTGATGCGCTGCACCATGCCTCGTGCCGCCATTGCACCAGCATGGTCACCTTTGACGACAAACGGTTTGCCCGACGCGCCCACACGGCGGGCTGGAACCCGCAGGTCAAGGTGCTGGGGGGCGATCGATGAAAGCCCCCGCACGACTGCAAACCCTGGTTGAAGAAGGCCTGATCGACAGCGTGGTGCGCCAGCTGATGAGCGGCAAGGAGGCCGAGGTGTATGTGGTGCGCTGCGGCACCGACACCCGCTGCGCCAAGATCTACAAAGAGGCGACGCAGCGCAGTTTTCGCCAGGCGGTGGACTACACCGAAAACCGCAAGGTGAAAAACTCGCGCCAGGCGCGGGCCATGGCCAAGGGCACGCGCTTTGGCCGACAGGCGCAAGAGGCGGCCTGGCAAAGTGCCGAGGTCGACGCGCTGTACCGGTTGGCCGACGCCGGCGTGCGGGTGCCCAAGCCCTACAATTTTTTTGAGGGCGTGTTGCTGATGGAACTGGTGACCGACGCCAACGGCGACGCCGCCCCGCGCCTGAACGATGTGGCCTTCAGCCCGGAGCAGGCGCGCGCACACCACGCCACCCTGCTGGGTGAGGTGGTGCGCATGCTGGGCGCCGGCATCGTGCATGGCGATCTGTCGGAGTTCAATATCCTGCTCGGGCATGAAGACGGCGCGGCGGTGCCGGTGATCATCGACCTGCCCCAGGCCGTGGACGCCGCCGGTAACAACCATGCCCAGCGCATGTTGCTGCGCGACGTGGCCAATCTGCGTGATTTTTTTGGCCAGTTTGCCCCGGAACTGCTGCAAACCCACTACGGCCCAGAGATCTGGGACCTGTACCAGCGCGGCCTGCTCAGCGCTGACGTGACGCTGAATGGCCAATTCAAATCCAAGGACGGCGCGGTGGATGTTCGAAGCCTGATGCGCGAGATTGACGACGCGCGGGCCGAGGACGCCGCGCGTCGCTTGCGCATGCAGACCACCAACTGAAGCCAACCCCATGCTCTACAAATTCAAATCCAAAGCCGCCGGCGACCTGATCATGCTGCAGGCCAACGGCCGACGGGTGTTGGAGATCATCGGCAAAGACACGACGCCGGGGAGCGGCGACAAGGGCATCATCCTGCCAGAACAGATGGGCGCCGCCATAGCGGCGCTGCAGGCCGCGGTGGCCCGTGAAGAAGCTGACCAGAAGGCGGCTTTGGCGGAGGCCTTGCGGCAAGGAAAAGCACCGCCTCGCTTTGAGGCCATTGGGCTGCGCCAGCGCGCCCTGCCCTTTATTGAGATGCTGCGCCGCTGCGAAAAAGCGGGCAAGGAGATCGTCTGGGGCGTCTGAACGGCTAAGCTGCTAAGCCAAATTCAGTCGACCTTGGCGCCAGAGGCCTTGACCACGGCCGCCCATTTCTTGATCTCGGCGTCGATCAGCGAGGCAAATTGCTGGGGCGTGTTGCCACTGGGAATGGCACCCTGCGCCAGCAGCTTTTCCTTGATCTCGGGCGAATTAAGCGCCTTGGCGGTTTCCTGCTGCAGCCGGCCAACCACATCGGCTGGCGTACCGGCTGGCGCCAAAAGCCCAAACCAGCTACTGGCCTCAAAACCCTTGAGCTGGCCTGCGTCCTCCAAAGTGGGCAGCTCCGGCATGGCGGCAGAGCGCTGGCTGCTGGTCACCGCAAAGGCTTTGAGCTTGCCAGCCTTGATCAGGGCCATGGCCGAGGGCAGGTTGTCAAACATCACATCGACCTGACCCGACACCAGCCCCAGCAAGGCAGGCGCAGAACCAGTGTAAGGAATATGCGTCATGGACACGCCGGTCATGGACTTGAACAATTCGCCCGCCAGGTGGATGGACGTGCCATTGCCACTGGAGGCCATGTTGAAGCCCGCCGACTGGCTGCGCGCGTACTGGATGAAATCCGGCACCGTGTTGATACCCAGCTGTCGCGCCCGCTCGGTGTTCATCACCATCACATTCGGCACGCCGGCCACCAGCGTGATGGGGGCAAAGTCTTTTTGCGGGTCGAAGGCGAGCTTGGTGTACAAGGACTTGTTGATGCCGTGTGTACCCACCGTGCCCATCAACAGGGTGTAGCCGTCGGCTGGTGCCTTGGCTACCTGCTCGGCGCCAATGTTGCCACCAGCGCCGCCCCGATTTTCAACGACAAAGGGCTGGCCAAAGGCCTTGCCCAGCTCGGGCGCAATCGCCCGTGCCAGGATGTCGGTGGTGCCGCCGGGGGCAAACGGCACCACGATCTTCACCGGCTTGCTGGGCCAGGCGCTTTGCGCCAAAGCCGGGATTGCTACTAAAAAAGTAGCTGCAACCCCTAGAGCGACGTGGGCTAGCGCCCTAAAAGCACCTGACTTTGCAGCCATGGCTTAGTCGGCAAACTTGCCAGCCGCCTCGATCGCCGGCCTGAGTTTGGCGATCTCAGCCGTGACATAGGCCTTGTGGCCTTCAGGATCCACGCGCTTGTCGGTCACCACAACGGCGCCCAGGGCTTCCTGCCGTTGGATGAACTCGGGGTCTTTCAGGGCAGCTTTCATGGCGTCATTAAGCTGCTTGAGCACGGCCGGCGGCGTGCCCTTGGGCGCGTACATGCCGTGCCAGACCGTCAGGTTGAAGCCCTTCAAACCCATTTCTTGCAGCGACGGGTAGTCTTTGAGCAGCTTGTGGTTGTTCAGGCGGCCGGCCGTGGTGACGGCAAAAGCTTTGACGCGGCCAGCCTCAATTTGCTGGGTGGTGTTGGTGGTCTGGTCGCACATCAGGTCAACCTGGCCGCCCATCAGGGCGGTCATGGCCGGGGCCGTGCCGTTGAAGGGAATGGTGGTCATGGCCTCTTTGGCGTTAACCGCAGACTGCCACATCAGGCCGCACAGGTGCGAGGCCGAGCCCAGACCAGCGTGGGCAATGTTGAGCGCGCCGCCGTTGGCCCGGATGTAGTTCTCAAAGTCGCGGTAGGTATTGGCGGGCAGCTGTGGCTTACCAATCAGGGTCATGGGCACGTCGTTGATCATGCCCAGGTACTCAAAATCTTCCAGCGGTTTGTACTGCAGCTTGCGGTACAGGCCGGCGGTGGCCGCCATACCAATATGCCAGACCAGCAGGGTGTGGCCATCCGGAGCGGCGCGCGCCACCTTGGTGGCACCAATGGTGCCGCCGGCGCCGTTGACGTTTTCCACCACAAAGTTGCTGCCGGGCAGGGTTTTGCGCATGGCTTCGCCGAGTTGACGCGCCACCAGATCGGTTGGGCCACCGGCGGCGAAAGGCACCACCAGCGTGATCGGCTTACTGCCGGGATAGGTTTGAGCCTGGGCAAACAGGGCGGCGGTGGCAGCAGCAAGAACCAACAAACGTTTCATTTCAAATCTCCAATTTAAACAAACACAGCAAAGGGTAGCGAAGCCAGGCCTTGCGCGCAAGGCGGAAACTACCTAGGCCGCCGACGATTTGCCGCCAGCTTATCGCAAGTCAACCATTCCAACTTGAATCTCACCTATTTGTAACTCCGGGCGTCCTCAATCACCTTACCGTCGTTGGGCAGACTGCCCAGTGGCAGCAGCTCGACATCACCGCGCAGCTTGGTGATGTCGCGAATGGCGTCACCAATGCGGCTGGCCAGCGCAGCCGGTTCGCCCGCCGTTTCGACCCTGAGCGTCATGGCGTCGTTGGCCATCTCGCCGGTCACTACCAGTCGCGCCCGCGCCACTTCTGGGAAGCGCTTGGCGATGGCATCCACCTGGGCCGGGTGCACAAACATGCCGCGGATCTTGGTGGTCTGGTCGGCCCGCCCCATCCAGCCCTTGATGCGGGTGTTGGTGCGCCCGGTTGGACAGGGCCCGGCCAGCACCGCCGACAAGTCGCCGGTGCCAAAGCGGATCAGGGGGTAGGCCGGGTTCAGGCTGGTCACCAGCAGTTCGCCCACCTCGCCGTCGGCCACCGGGTCCCCCGTGCCGGGACGCACGATCTCCACGATCACGCCCTCATCCAGCACCAAACCCTCACGCGCCGCGGTCTCGAACGCGATCAAACCGACGTCAGCCGTGGCATAGCACTGGTAGCCGGCAATGCCGCGCACTGCAAACCAATCACGCAGCGAGGGCGGATACGCCTCACCACCAAACATGGCCTTGGTCACGCTGGGCAGGGCCATGCCCATCTCTGCGGCCTTGTCGACAATGATTTTGAGGAAGCTGGGGGTGCCGATGTAGCCGGCGGGTTGCAGTTGCGCCATGGCCTGCACCTGCTGCTCGGTCTGGCCGGTGCCGCCAGCAAACACGGTGCAGCCCAGCGCATGGGCGCCAGACTCCATCATCGAGCCGGCCGGCACAAAGTGGTAGCTGAAGCAGTTGTGAATCAGCTCACCCGGGCGAAAACCGGCAGCAAAAATGGCCCGCGCCATGCGCCAGTAGTCGCGGCCTGCGCCTTCGGGCTCGTAAATCGGGCCCGGGCTGGCAAACAGACGGGGCATCTGCGCGCCGTAGCCCAGGGTGCTGAAGCCGCCAAACACGTCGCCTCCGGCCACGGCCCGGGTGGCCTGCTGGCGCTCCAGCAACTCGTGCTTGCGCGTGACCGGCAACTGGGCCAAGGCCTGACGGCTGGTCACGGCGGCAGGGTCTACGGAGGCCAAAATCTGCGCCAGCGCGGCCGAGGCCTGCTTGGCATGGGCCACCTGGGCCGGCAAGGCGGCCATCAAAGCGGCTTCGCGCTGGGCCAGTTCACGCGTTTCGAGCGCGTCAAAAAAAGTCGTCATGGGGGCCTTCCTCAAGCCAGCCAGCGCTTGCGCCGCTTGTAACTCTTCACATCTTTAAAGCTCTTGCGCTCGCCGCCGCCCACGCCCAGGTAGAACTCCTTGACGTCTTCGTTGTTGGCCAGGTCACTCGCCACGCCGTCCATCACCACCCGACCCGATTCCATGATGTAGCCGTAATCGGCGTACTTGAGCGCCATGTTGGTGTTTTGCTCAGCCAGCAGGAAGGTGACTTTTTCCTTTTGGTTGAGGTCTTTCACAATCTCGAACACCTCTTGCACGATCTGCGGCGCCAAGCCCATCGAGGGCTCATCCAACAGCACCATGCTCGGGCTGGCCATCAGGGCCCGGCCGATGGCGCACATCTGCTGCTCGCCACCCGAGGTGTAGGCGGCCTGGCTGGTGCGGCGCATTTTGAGGCGCGGAAAGTAGGCATACACCTTGTCCAGGTTGCGGGCAATCTCGGCCTTGTCCTTGCGGGTGTAGCCGCCGGTGAGCAGGTTTTCTTCAATGGTCAGGTGGGCAAAGCAGTGCCGCCCCTCCATCACCTGCACCACGCCGCGCTGCACCAGGTCAGCCGGCGACAGGTTCTCGATGCGTTCACCACGCAACTCGATCGAGCCCTTGGTCACAGCGCCGCGCTCGCCGTGCAGCAGGTTGGAGACGGCGCGCAAGGTGGTGGTTTTGCCGGCGCCATTACCGCCCAGGATGGCCACGATCTTGCCCTCGGGCACATTCAGGGACACGCCCTTGAGCACCAGGATGACGTGGTTGTAGATGACCTCGATGCCGTTGACGTTGAGAACTATTTTGGGAGCGTCCATAAATCCTTGCCTTTTGCCAGTCGGCAGCGTTGCACGCAGCGCTGCCGGTTGGTCTGTCAGCCCGGGCGAACCGCCAGGGCTGACAGAGATCTCATCAGGACTGGCAGTCCGCCGGGGTGCGCGGTGTCAGCTTCTTCTCGGCGGCGTACTTGGCCGCCGTTGACTTGACCAGCGGCTTCAGGATCTGCTCATCCGCCTGCAGCCAGTCGGAGGAGAAGTTCCAGGCCTTGCCGTCCCAGGTGTGAACGCGCGCCCAGTTAGAGCCCATATGGTCGACGCAAGAGGTGCTGATGGGCCGCATCACGCCGGCAAAACCCAGGGCATCGAGTTTCTTCTGGTCCAGCGCCAGGTTCTCATAGCCCCAGCGGGCTTGCTCGCCCGTCATCCACTTGCCCTTGCCAAAGCGCTCCTGCGCCCGGGCAACACCCTCAACAGCCAGCATGGCGCTCATGGCGCCGCGAACATACAGCACCTGGCCGACTTCCTCCTTGGGCCCAGTGCCCTGGCCCTTGGCATGCACCAGCGCCAGAATGTCCTTGATCACCTTGGAGTTCGGCTCGGCACCGTGCTGCATGGTGACCGCGTTGTAGCCCTTGGCGCCCTCGCCCACGTCCTTCACATCAGGCTCAGCGCCCGACCACCACACGCCATACATTTTCTCGCGCGGGTAACCGGTGGCCTGGGCCTCCTTCAAGGCGGTGGAGTTCATCACACCCCAGCCCCAGAGCAGCACGTAGTCGGGCCGGGCCTGACGCACCTGCAACCAGGTGGCTTTTTGCTCCACGCCCGGTGAGGTCACGGGCAACAACTGCAGGTTGAAGCCGTGTATGGCGGCACGCTCCTGCAGCAGGGGAATCGGCTCTTTGCCATAAGGCGAGTCGTGATAAACCAGCGCGATCTTCTTGCCCTTGAGATTGTCCAGGCCACCTTCTTTTTTGCCGACGGTTTGCACCAGCGCGTCGGCCGCCAGCCAGTAGGTGCCAGCCAGGGGGAAGTTCCACTTGAACACGGTGCCGTCCTGGCTCTCACTGCGGCCGTAGCCGGCGGTGATCAGCGGAATCTTGTCACCGGGGGCCTTTTCGGTCAGGGCAAAGGTGATGCCGGTGGACAGCGGCTGGAACACGGTGGCGCCACCGTGCTTGTCCTTCAGGCGCTCATAGCACTCCACGCCGCGTGCGGTGTCATAGCCAGTCTCGCACTCTTCGTACAGGATTTTGACGCCGTTGATGCCACCCTTGGCATTGACGAGCTTGAGGTAGTCGGAATAACCGTTGGCCCAGGGCACGCCGTTGGGCGCAAAGGGGCCGGTGCGGTAGGGCAGGCCGGGGAAAAACTGCACCTTGGTCTCGGCCTTGGCGGGGGCTGCCGCCTTGGCCGGTGCGGCGGGCTTGGCCGGCGCGGTTTGTGCCACAGCCACCGACGCCACTGTGGCGAGCGCTATGGCTGCAAGAATTCGTAACTTCATGGTTGTCTCCTGGATAGTTGGCAGCAAGCTGCCTGGGTTTACGAAAAAAAACGGTCAATGGGGGAACGGCCACAGCCGCAGCTTCTGCTTGGCGGTCGACCACAGCTTGGCCAGGCCATGCGGCTCAACAATCAGGAACCACACAATCAAGGCGCCAAAGATGATGAGTTCGGCATGCGAAATGCCAGAGGTGGAAATCACGACACCAAACAGGCCGCCCAGCACCGGCAGAAACTGGTTTAGGCTAATCGGCAGCAGCACGATGAAGGCGGCGCCGAAAAAGCTGCCCATGATGGAGCCCATGCCACCGATGATGACCATGAACAGCAGGCGGAACGACATCTCTACCGAAAACGCCGCCGGCTCCCAGGCGCCCAAATAGACAAAGCCCCACAGCGCACCGGCCACACCGATGATGAAGGAACTCACCGCAAAGGCGGTCAGCTTGGCGTACATCGGGCGGATACCGATCACGGCGGCGGCGACGTCCATGTCGCGGATGGCCATCCATTCACGCCCGATGGCCGAGCGCACCAGATTTTTCGCCAGCAGCGCCAGCACCACCAGAATCGAAAGGCAAAGCAGGTATTTCTCGCCCGGACTGTCAATCGACAGGCCCAGGATCTCCAGACCTGACACCGAGACCGAGCCCGAAGGCGAGTTGTTGGTGAACCACTTGATGCGCAGGAACATCCAGTCGCTGAAAA
>JBIKZZ010000007.1:0-31182 GCA_044354435.1 Rhodoferax sp.
GGCTGGCTCAAGGTGCACTACACCGCCGAGTTCTTCTGCGCCAACATGACGGTGGAAATGGACGACACCGACAAGCTCAAGGTGCTGTTTGAAGACGCGCTGCGAATGGGCCTGAACTTTGAGCCGCCCAATGTCAACCGCGGTACGCACCGGTTCGAGCCGGTTTCCAACCAGGTCATCCGCTATGGCCTGAGCGCCATCAAAGGCACCGGTCAGCAGGCCATTGAGGCGATTGTGGCCGCCCGCGAAGGCCGAGGCGCCGGCCCCATGGCCAGTGAGGCGCGTCCTTTCGACAGCTTGTTTGACTTTTGTGCCCGGGTTGACCGCAGCCGAATCAACAAACGCACGGTCGAGGCGCTGATCAAGGCCGGCGCCTTCGACACGCTGCAGCGCAACCGCGCCAGCCTGCTGGCCTCGCTCGACCTGGCGTTTGACTTTGGCGCGGCCATGCTGGCTAACGCCAACCAGACCAGCTTGTTTGACATGGGCGGGGACGACGAGCATGGCGCCAGCACGCGAGAGCCGCCGCTGCTGCCCGCTACGCCCTGGGGCGTGCGTGAGCAGCTCAGCATGGAAAAAGCCGCTGTGGGCTTTTACCTGTCGGGCCATTTGTTTGACGAGTCGGTGACCGAGGTGCGCCGCTTTGCCAAGCGCCAGATCGCCGACCTGATCGACACCCGTGAGCCACAGTTGCTGGCCGGCATCATCACCGATTTTCGGGTGATCAACGGTCAGCGCGGCAAGCTGGCCCTGTTCAAGCTCGACGACAAATCAGGCACGGTCGACGCCCGCGCCGACGAAGCCCTGATCGCCGCGCACCGGCAGTTGCTCAAGGACGACGAGCTGGTGGTGGTGATGGGCAAGCTGCAGCCTGACCGCTTTGCCGGCGGCATGCAACTGACGGTGACCCAGCTCTGGAGTCTGGAGCAGGCGCGCTGCCGCTTTGGCAAGTACCTGCGTGTGGCGGTCAATGGTCATGCGCCTGATGTGGCGCGATTGCTGGCGGCGCACCCGCCGCTGCGCGAGGTGAGCGAGCAGGGTGAACTGCTGAGGGGTCTGGCCCTGCGCCTGGCCGTGTCACGCCCGGGGCAAACCGGGCCAGTCACGGTTGACCTGCAACTCGGTGAGCAAGCCCGCTTCTACCCCAGCGACGCCGCCCTGGCCGGCTGGCGCGCCCAGGCCGACCAGGGGCAGGCGGTCGTGGTTTATGAGTGAAATCAGGCTCTAGGCCACGTATTTACTGGGTTTATAGCTATTTAAATCGTAGCGTTTCTCTTTGTCGTTTCGATTTAGGGTTCTGTTGCTTGTCGTCCCCGGCTTGACCGGGGATCCATGACTTCCCTCGTCATCCCCGACCTGATCGGGGATCCATGACTTCCTGGATTCCAGGTCGTGGCCGGGAATGACGACAAGGGTGCAATTTCCAAGCAAAGGTAATGCTTATAGTTGGGATATTTTGATGCGAATCACGCTAACACTTGATGACGACTTGGTTGAGCAATTGATGCAATTTACTGGTGAGAAGACGCCTCTGATTGCGATTCGCCATGCACTCAAAGACTACCTCGCGGCGGTGCGAAAGCAAAAACTGCTTAAGCTTCGCGGGCAGGTCCAGGTCGAGGATAACTTGCGCCAGTTGCGGCAGTTGGACACAAAGGAATGAACATCATCGCAGCCGTGGCGAAGCGGCATGCGGTGTCCATTCTGACGGCCGATGCTCACTTTCAGCATCTTTCGGTGGGGTTGGTTGACATGCCGCTGTTGCCCGAACCATGAGCTCACAGGGCCACTGCTGCGCCAGCGTCAGTCCTTCGGCCGGAACATGAACACCAAATGGCCAGGGACCCGCCCATCAATGTCGCGCGGCAGGGTCTCTGTCTTGTCGATGGCTTTGAGCACGGCCTCATCCCAAGCCTGGATGCCACTGGATTGGAGCAGCTTGCGACTCAAGATGGTGCCGTCGGGCGCGCTGCGCACTTCAACTTCGGCGCCGGGATTCCCGGTGATCGCTGCTATATCGATAGCAAAGGTGATGTTGGGGCGAATACGTGCCACGAGTCGGCCACCGTAGCTGGCAGAAGGGCCGGCGGCTTGCGCCGCGGTGCCTGTAGCAGTTGCAGCGCCGGTAGCGCCAGGAATAACCGGGGCGATCGTGGGGGCAGGGATTGGCTTTGCGGGCGCCACAGGCGCAGCAGCTAGGGGGGGTGTGACCGGTTTGACAGGTGTCACCGGGGGGGGCGGCGTGACTGGCGTGACTGGCGTGACCGGCGTGACGGGGGCCGGGCTGACGACAGCACCAGCAACGCCAGTCGCACCGGTCGCACGCGCCATGGCCAGGTTGCGTTTGACATTTTCCTGTCGCAGCGCCTCGACGCGCTGGGCCTCCTCTTTGGCTTCTGCCAGCCGGCGCTTTTTCTCCGCGGCGGCAGATTCCTTCTCCAATTTTTCTTTTTTGAGTTTCTCCTGGCGTTCCACGGCTTTCAGTTCCAGCTGCCGCTTGCGTTCTTTCTCCTGAGCCAAGACGATGTCGGCTTTGGCCGTCTCTGCTTCAACCGGGGGCGGCGGAGGCGGAGGCGGTGGCGGTAGCGTGACTTTGGGTAGGAACTTCGGGATTGGGGTGGGCTCAGGCGGCGGCGCTTCGACTTCCTTTGGCGCCGCTTCCTTGGGCACCGCAGCCCATAGTTCAGCGTCGGCACTGAGGGTCAGGGTTTGCCGTTTCCAGCTCACGCCCCACGTCAGCGCGGCAAGCAGCAGCAGGTGCGCCAGCACGGCCAGGCCAAACGAGCGCAGCTGGCCTGGCGGCTGCGGCGGCGCGAATTCCAGGCGTTCGTTGGCAGCGGACAAAGCGTCTTTCCTAGTTGACCAGCTGCACCGACAGCCCTACCCGTTGCACACCGGCGCGCTGCAGCGTGTCCATCACTTTGACCACCGACTCGTATTTGATGCCACGGTCGGCGCTGATCACCACGGCCGAGTTGGTGGCGCCGGCCTGGGCCAGACGCACCGCGCCCGCCAGATCCTTGAGTGATGTTTTGCTGGTTTTCTCCTTGGCCTTGAGTTCCAATGAGTTGTCTTTGCCAATGATGATCTGCACCACCAAGTCTGGTTGCTTGGCGGCTTTTCCGACTGTGGGCAGCTTGATCACGCTGGGGGTGATCAGTGGCGCGGTGACCATGAAAATGATCAATAGCACCAGCATCACGTCAATGAAGGGCACCATATTGATCTCATTGATGGTGCGCCGACCGCGTCCGCGGTTGACCAAGGTGGGCATATGCAGGCTCCTTTCAGCGACTGGACGCCGACTGCGCACCCAGACTGCGTTGCAGGATGTTGGAAAACTCCTCGATAAAGGTCTCCAGTTTGATCGCCAGCCGGTCAATGTCGCGGGCAAAGCGGTTGTAGGCGACCACCGCCGGAATCGCAGCAAACAGGCCGATGGCGGTCGCCACCAATGCTTCGGCGATGCCGGGCGCCACGGTGGCCAGCGTCACTTGTTCCAGCGCAGCCAGCCCAGTGAAAGCGTGCATGATGCCCCAGACCGTGCCAAACAAGCCGACATAGGGAGAAACCGAACCGACGGAGGCCAGGAACGACAGATTGGTTTCCACCACGTCCATCTCGCGCTGAAAACTTGCCCGCATGGCGCGCCGCGCGCCGTCTAGCAGTGTCGAGGCGTCGGTGATGCGTTTTTCGCGAAGCTTTTGAAACTCGCGCATGCCGCTGGCAAAGATGCGCTCCATGGGGCCTGCGCCGCGCGCGTTTTGCGTGGCCGCTGCGAACAGGTCATTCAGGCTGGTGCCCGACCAAAATTCACGCTCAAAATTGTCGTTGAGCTTGCCCACCCGTTGCAAGGCAAACAGTTTGCGGAAGATCGCGGCCCAACTGGAGACCGAGATCACGACCAGCAGCAGCATCACCAGCTGAACCACGAGGCTTGCATTGAGCACCAGGTGCAGGATTGAGAGGTCTTGGTTCATGTCAGTGCTTCCAGTACGGTTAACGGAATTCTCGCTGGCCGATGGCTTGCGTCATCGACCCAGCCTATTCGAATGCTGCCTTCGCACAGCAGCAGCGGGCGACCTGCGGTGTGTCGCACTGCCCGCTGGCGTATTGTCAGCGATGCACGGCCAATTTCCAATGCCTGGGCTGTGACAAGCAACTCGTCGTCCAGGCGGGCCGGGTTGAGGTAGCGCACCTGCGTGTCGCTGACCACAAAGATGCCGCCAGTGCTCTCTCGCAGCTGGGCTTGACTGATGCCGCGCGAACGCAGCCATTCGGTGCGGGCGCGTTCAAAGAACTTGAGGTAGTTGGCGTAAAAAACGATACCGCCCGCGTCGGTGTCTTCCCAATAGACCCGTACCGGCCAGACGAACTCAGTGCTTGAGGGTAGGAGCTGGCTCACGGTTGCAGTGCGCCGAGTCGGGCAATGGCGGTTTGCAACGCGGCCATGGAACTTGCCGTTGAAAACCGGATGAAGCGCCCGGTTTCGGCCACGCCAAAATCTCGCCCCGGCGTGACCGCCAGGTGGGCCCGACGCATGATCTCGAACGACGCATCCCAGCTGTCTGCCACGCCCAACTGACTGAACAATGCGGTGCAGTCGGCCCAGGCGTAAAAACCGCCGTCCGGCAGCACCGGTACCGTCAGACCCAGGGCATTCAGCGCCGGAATGAAGTAGTCGCGCCGGGCCTTGAACTCGGCGCGACGGCGCTCATACTCGGCCAGGCTGTCGGGCTCAAAGCAGGCCAGTGCCGCATGTTGGGCCAGAGTGCTGGGGCAGATGAACAGGTGCTGCGCCAGCCGTTCGACCACGTCCACCAGCTGTGGTGGCACCACCAGCCAGCCCAGGCGCCAGCCCGTCATGCTGAAGTATTTGCTGAAGCTGTTGATGCTGATGATGTTCTCATCGAGCGCCAGTGCACTTTGACCAAAACGTTCGTCAAAGCTCAGGCCGAGGTAGATTTCATCGATGAGCGTGATGCCACCGCGCTGGCTGACCACCTGATGAATGCGCCGCAGCTCAGCCGGGTCAATCGACGTGCCGGTCGGGTTGGAGGGCGAAGCCAGCAGCACGCCGCGGGTGTTCGGTCCCCAGGCGGCCTGAACCTTGTCGGCGCTGAGCTGGAAGCGCTCGGCAGCGGTGGTCGGGATCAGCACGGCGCGGCCGTCAGCGGCACTGACAAAATGCCGGTTGCAGGGGTAGCTGGGGTCGGGCATCAAGACCTCGTCACCGGCCTCGATCAGGGCTAGGCAGGCCAGTTGCAGGGCTGCCGATGCGCCGGCCGTGACCACAATGCGGCTGGCCGGTACCTGCAGTCCAAAGCGGCTTAAGTACCAAGTGCTGATGCGTTCGCGCAGGCGCGGCAGTCCGGTGGCCTGGGTGTACTGGGTGGCGCCATCGTGCAGGGCGCGCTCGGCGGCAGCTGTCACCAGGGGCGGAGCGGTGAAATCGGGTTCGCCGATGTTCAGGAAAACCATCGGCCGGTCGCCGCCCGCGGCCTCGTGTGCCAGTGCCGCGGCGGCTTTGGCCACTTCCATCACATAGAAGGGCTCTATCCGTTGCGCCCTGCCCGAGACCCTCATCGCCCGGGGGCGTGGCGTTCGGCGTTGACCTCGTCCACCCGCAGTTTGGCCGCCAGCCCGTTGAGCACGGCATTGACATATTTATGACCATCGGTGCCGCCGAACTCCTTGGCCAGCTCGATGCACTCGTTGAGCACCACGCGCCAGGGCACATCGAGGCAGTGCTGAAACTCAAAGACGCCGATCCACATCACCGCGTGCTCAACCGGCGAGATCTCGCCCATTTTGCGGTCCAGCAGCGGCAGGATGAGCGCATCCAGGGCTTCAGCCTGCGTGACACAGCCTTGCAACAAGGCATCAAAGTGCAGGGTATCGGCTTTGGCAAAACCGGCCAGGTCCCGGGTGAAGGCGTCGATATCTTCCAGTGTGTTACCGCCTACCAGACGCTGGTACAGCCCTTGAAGGGCAAATTCGCGGGCGCGGGTGCGGCCGGATTTGCTGCCGGCCTTGCGTGCGCCGGTGCTGGTCACGCCAGTGCGGCTTTGGCGGGGCGGGCGGTTGCCGGCGCTTCGGATACTGCTGTTATCCATCAGATGCTGTCGAGCAGGTTGGCCATCTCAACCGCAACACGGGCCGCGTCGCGTCCCTTGTCGTGTTGACGGGCCAAAGCTTGGGCCAGGTTCTCGGTGGTCAGGATGGCGTTGGCAATGGGCAACTGAAAATCCAGCGCCACTCGGCTGACACCAGCCCCCGACTCATTGGCCACCAGTTCGAAATGGTAAGTTTCGCCCCGGATGATGCAGCCCAGCGCCACCAGTGCGTCGTACTTGAGCTTTTCTGCCATGGCCATCAGAGCTACCGGCACTTCCAGCGCACCTGGAACCTGCACCAGGGTGATATTTTTCTCGGCCACGCCCAGTGCCAGCAGTTCTGCCCGGCAGGCCTGCGCCAGGGCGTTGGTGACGTCTTCATTGAAGCGGGCCTGCACGATGCCGATGCGCAATGAGCGGCCCTTCATTCGTCGGTCGGTGGAATCCAGCGTTGCGCTGTCGTTGCCAAACATGGGGAGTCCTTGCTCTGTTATTTTGTGATGTAGCCGGCGATTTCGAGCCCGTACCCGGCCATGCTCGGCATACGCCGCGGGTTGCCCATCAGGTTCATACGGCGCACGCCGCAGTCCCGCAGGATCTGGGCGCCAATGCCATAGCTTCGAAGGTCCATACGACCACGCTCCGGTCCATGGCTGGCGCGTGCCGTGCCCTCGAGCTGTGCCAGCAGTTGGGCCGCGCTTTCGCCGCAATTGAGCAGCACCGCGACGCCCCGGCCCTCGGCAGCAATGCGCGAAAGGCTGGCGTCCAGGCTCCACGAGTGCATGACACGATTCACCTCCAGGGCGTCTAGCACGGACATCGGTTCGTGCACGCGGGCCAACACGGCTTCGTCTGGCGTCCATTCGCCCTTGACCAGTGCCAGATGCACGCCCTGGGCTGGCTTGTCGCGAAAGGCATGCAGCGTGAATTCGCCAAAAGCCGTATTCAGTACCCGCGAACCGACCCGCTCGACCAATGACTCGACCCGGCTGCGATGTTCGATCAAATCGGCGATGGTGCCGATCTTCAGGCCGTGTTCGGCAGCAAACAGTTGCAGGTCCGGCAGGCGCGCCATGGTGCCATCGTCGTTCATGATCTCGCAGATCATGGAAGCCGGGGTGCATCCGGCCATGGCGGCGAGGTCGCAGCCAGCCTCGGTGTGGCCGGCGCGCATCAGTACGCCGCCATCCACTGCCTGCAGCGGGAAAATATGGCCGGGCTGGACCAGGTCGTCGGGACGGGCATTAGGCGCCACTGCCGCCAGCACGGTGCAGGCTCGGTCGGCGGCCGAAATGCCGGTACTTACGCCTTCTGCGGCCTCGATCGAGACGGTGAAAGCCGTGCCTTTTTTGTCGCCATTGCGTAAAGCCATGGGGGGCAGTTGCAGACGTTCGCAGCGCTCGCGCGTGAGAGTCAGGCAGATCAGACCACGGCCAAAACGCGCCATGAAATTGACGGCCTCGGCCGTGACATGTTGGGCAGCAATCACCAGATCGCCTTCGTTTTCACGGTCCTCTTCGTCGACAAGAATCACCATGCGCCCAGCGCGCATGTCGGCCACGATGTCTTCAATCGGGGAAATGGCCACAGGTGGCAAGGCAGTCATAAGAAGGTCTCTCACAAAAAGGGGGTGGCCGACCTCAGGTGGCCGCTGGCTGTGCCACCGGCGCGCTGAGCATGCGCTCCACATAGCGCGCGATCAGGTCGATTTCCAGGTTGACACGGGCACCCTCGCGCAAGCTGCCCAGCGCGGTATGGGTCACCGTGTGGGGAATCAAGTTCATGCTCATTTCGCAGCCTGCTGACTGGTCGGCGATGCGGTTGACGGTCAGACTCACCCCGTTGATCGTGATCGAGCCCTTGTAAGCCAGGTAGCGAGCCAGCGTGCTTGGCGCCAGCACCCGCAACTCCCAAGACTCTCCCACCTGGGCAAAGTGCGTCACCTGGCCAATGCCGTCGACATGACCTGACACCAAGTGGCCACCTAAACGGTCGTTGGCACGCAGGGCTTTTTCCAGGTTGATCGGACCGAGTGCTGTCAGGCCAGCAGTTTTGTCCAGCGATTCGGCAGAGACATCGACCGTGAAGAGATGCTGTGCCGGCTCCAACTGGGTGGCGGTCATGCAGGCGCCGTTGAGGGCAATGCTGTCGCCCAGGCCGACGTCGTCGAGGTAGCCCGCGGGCGTCTCGATGCTCAGGCGTTTGCCATGGGTCGAAGAGCTGCCTAGGGCGTGGACGGCGACGATGCGCCCCACGCCGGTGATGATTCCGGTAAACATGCCGCTATTTTCGCAGGGATTAGGCCTCTTGCACGGACCCGGCGCGCAATTCCTCGATTCAGAATGTGTCGTGACCAGCGACGCGGGCCAGGATGCGCAGGTCCGGCCCCACCAACTGGGCTGACTGAAACACCATTGGCAAGGTTTGTGATAACGCGCTCAAGGGGCCGAAACTAGCCATGTCCCGTCCCTGGCCGATCAGTTTAGGCGCCAGGTAAACCAGGAATTCATCGACCAGGCCGGTTCGTACCAGGGAACCGTTGAGTTTGTGGCCGGCTTCCACATGGAGTTCATTGACCTCACGGTTGGCCAGATCCCGCAGCATGGCGGGAAGGTCCACCTTGGCGGGCCCAGCCGGCGTTGGCTCGGGCAGCGCAATGACTGTGGCGCCACGGGTTTGAAGGGCCTGGGTTTTGCTCGAATCGCTCGACGCGGTGTAGATCAGTACGCTACGCGGGCTATTGAACAAGCGGGCGGTAAGCGGCGTTTCCAGCCGGCTGTCCACCACCACCAGCGGCGGCTGGCGCTCGGTCGACACCAGGCGCACATCGAGTTGGGGATCGTCTTCCAGCACCGTGCCGATGCCGGTCAGCACGGCGCAGGCCCGGGCCCGCCAGGCATGGCCGTCAGCGCGTGCCGCCTCGGCAGTGATCCACTGACTGGTGCCGTTGTCCAGCGCGGTTTTCCCGTCCAGCGAGGCAGCGACTTTGAGTCGTACCCAGGGCCGCTGGCGCACCATGCGGGTGAAAAACCCGATGTTGAGCTCCCGCGAGGCTGCAGCGCCCGGCCCGACTACCACCTCAATGCCAGCGGCTCTCAACCTGGCAAAACCGGCACCGGCGACACGGGGGTTGGGGTCCTCCAGAGAGGCCACCACTTTGCCAACGCCGGCCCGGATCAGCGCGTCGCAGCAGGGTCCGGTGCGGCCCTGATGCGCGCAGGGCTCCAAAGTGACAAAAGCGGTCGCTCGGCTTACCGATAGGCCGCGGGACTGGGCTGCATTCAGCGCCATGATTTCGGCGTGGGCGCCGCCGGTGCGTTGAGTCTGGCCCTCGCCCAGGATCTGGCCGTCCGGCGCCACTAGCACGCAGCCGACCGCCGGGTTTGGCGGGCAGACCAGCCTCGCTTGGCGAGCCAGTTCAAGGGCATAGTCGATCATGAGGGACAAGGGAAAGACGAGTCAATGAGGTTTTTCAGGGCGGCAGGTTTTGGGTCGAGTCTACCGTCCGGCGGCTCCGGGCTGCCGATTGTCGGGCCGCCGCACCCAGGTTGCCTGTAGGCGTTATGCTGGCACCATGCGTCTTCGCCATGCTGGCTTCACCTTGGTCGAACTGATGGTCACCGTGACCCTGTCAGTGATCTTGATCGCCATCGCCGTGCCCTCTTTTGGGACTTTGTTGGCGAGCCGTGCGGCGCAGGCAGCCGCAGACAACCTGGTCAGCGATCTGCGGTTGGCGCGCTTCGAGGCGATCAAGCTGTCGCGCACGGTCAGTGTTTGTAGTTCCATCTCAGGCGACGTCTGCACTGACAGTGCCAGTTGGAAAGACGGCTGGATCGTGTTCGTGGATGCAGATGGCGACGGCAGTCTGGATTCGGGTGACGAGGTGCTGCGCGTGCAGGACGCCCTGACGTCGATCGCCTCGATGGCAAGTACCTCGCCTGCCAATGATCGGTCGTTTTTTGCTTATCAGCCGACCGGTATGGCCCGAGGTGCCACCCAGACCTTCGTCATCACCCCGTCCGGGGACAGTGCCGGCAGCCTGACTCGCGTGGTCTGTGTCTCGATCCAGGGCCGGGCTGCGCTGCGGGCTTCAGGAACGGTGTCATGCACTTGACGACCCAGCGCGGCTTTTCGATGATCGAGGTGCTGGTGGCCATCGTGATTTCCGCCGTTGCCTTAATGGCCTTGGCTGGTGTCAACGCCGCCTCGATTCGCCATACCAAGATGTCGCAATACCGCGCCACCGCGACTCAGCTGGCCAATGACATGGGCGAACGGCTGCGGGCCAACAAGGGCAGCCCCTCGGCTGGCGCACTGGCGGCCACGGGCTTTTACGCGGGCGATTACGACTACACCGCTAGCTTTGCTAACCAGGCCACACGCGCGACTTTGCCGACAGAATTGTGTGCTTTGGCCAGCAGCAATTGCAGCCCTGCCGACATTGCCGCCCTGGATCTTGCGCAGTGGCGCCGTCTGGTGCGCGACCAGCTGCCGCGAGGCTCGGTGTTCCTGTTGCGGCAGGCCGAACAGTCAGCGATGGACCTGTGGCTGGTCTGGGCCGATCCAGCCGTCGCGGCAAGTGATGAGGCGCCAGAGATGGCGCTGGAATGTCCTGATGGCCTGGAGCGGGGCACTGACAAGAGTGTGCGCTGCAGCTACTTCAGGATCAACTTGTGAATGCCGCTGTCCGTTACCGGCGCATGCAGGGCCTGTCCCTCGTCGAAGTGATGGTGTCGCTGGTGATCGGGTTGGTGGTCGTGGGTGCTGTTCTGGTCAGTTACTTCGCTGCCGGCGTCACCGGACGCCAGCAGGCCGCCTACGCCGAGATCAATGAAAACGCACAGCTGGCCCTCACCCTGATCGCCCGGGATCTCCTGTTGGCCGGTTCTGCCACGCCGACCGGCGTGGCTGCTGGTGGCCTTAGCTTTACCCGCACCTATGCCGGTCGACCGGTATTTGGCTGCAGCACCGGCTTCGCAACTCCGGCCACCACAGGTGATGTGGCCTGTGCAGCCAACGGCAGCGACGCCCTGGAAGTGGTCTACCAGGCGGACGCTGCCAACAGCGTGCCCACGTCTGGCAACAAGCCCACCGACTGTCTGGGCAATGGCTTGGCGGCGGATGCCGGGGGGGTCTTCCTGGCCTACAACCGCTATTACCTGGCCACCAGCAGCAGCGGTCGCTCCGAGCTGCATTGCGCCAGCCGGCAGGGCGCCGGGGGTCAACCGCTCGTGGATAACGTAGAAGGCATGACTCTCTGGTACGGCGAAGCCAATGCAGCCAGCCCGCGGGTGGTGGTCCGTTATCTGCGAGCTGGCGCGGTCAGTGACTGGGGCCGTGTGATCAGTGTGCGGGTCTGCCTGCTGATGCGCAGCAGCGAGGCGGTCCTGGGCAGCGCCGAGGACACGTTAACCTACCTGGACTGCGATTCAGAGCAGCAGACTGCGGCAGATGGGTATGTGCGCCGTGCGTATTTCAGTACCACCGCGCTGCGTAACAAAATGGCTTTTTGATGATGTTGATCCTGCTGCCTTCAGACCGGACCTGTCGCGCTGCCAAGCTTGCGCCTGCGGCGCAAGACGGTGTGTCGTTGATCATCGTGTTGATCATGCTGGTGATCATCGGCCTGACTTCGGCGGCCGCCATGCGCAATGCCACCTCGGGCCAGAAAGTCACCAACAACATCCGGCTGCAGAATCTGGCGCAGCAGTACGCCGAGGCAGCTCTGCGCTACTGCGAAGCCGAGATGCTAAAGCCCGACGCCGATCGCGTGTCGACGCTGGCTGACGTCAACATCAGCACCACGCCTGTGGGGACTGCGGATGCGTCGACCGGCTGGGGCCAGGCCGCCAGTTGGACTGGCAGTGGTGGCATCGCCGCGACCAAAACCACACTGACAGAGGCGCGCGTGAAGTCTCTGGACAGCTCGTTCAGGCCCAGCCGATTGCCGGAGTGCGTGGTGGAGCGCCAGGGGCTCGCTGATGGCAGTCTGGCCTATGTCATCACCGCACGCGGCTTTAGCCCGGGCTATACGGCCGATGGTGTCAGTGGCGTGACCACGGCGGGCTCGGTGGTGTGGCTGCAGTCCACCCTGCTGTTGAACTGATGATGAGGTGCCTTATGACGAACTCAATCCGAGGACCGGCCTGTGGTGTCGTGCTGGCGCTTCTTGCCTGGCTCGGTCTGTGGTCGGCTGCGCCGGTGCTGGCGCAGGTGCAGGTGCAGGTGCAGGGGCCATTGCAAAAACCGCTGCTCAGTCGCGACGGCGGGGGCGCCAAGCCCAACATCATGCTGACCATGGACGACTCCGGTTCCATGATGTTCCAGCACATGCCTGAGGAGACAATTTATGCAGGCAGCTATTCGGTGACCAGCCCAGTGGGCTCCGCGTCAGTGAGGATGGATCCGGGCGACAACGCCACCTTGGCCAGTCATTTCATCGGGACCATCGCGGCCCAACGCGGCAGCACCAACTGGCGGCAAAAAATCATGCGCTCGGCCGACACCAACACGGTCTACTACAACCCCGAGGTGCGCTACCAGCCCTGGGCATTGGCCACCTACCCTCTGCCAGCTGCAAGCGCCAATGCGCCAGCCGGGCGCAAGGCCAAATCGCCCGTGGCGGCGGCCTACCGGGACCCGATGAATCCGGTCAGTGGTGGGGTGATCAACCTGACCAGTGTGCGCAACATGTCCAGCATTTGGTGCTTTCGCGACAACCGCACCGATTGCGCCAGTGCCAGTGTGTCTTACGACCCGGGCCTCTATTACCGTCTGAGCAAGGAGGCTGACGGGGCTTACCGGGACCCTACCGCTGCTGCCAACTACACCGAGTACTCGATCAATCGGGAATCGACCTTTGCCAAGGTGGCTGCACGCACCGACTGTACGGGGCCTATTGGCGCCAAAGGTTGCAGCCAGGCCGAGGAACGGCAGAATTTTGCCAATTGGTTCAGTTACTACCGTACCCGCAGTCTGCTGGCGCGGGGTGCGCTGGTTGAGGCCTTTGCAGAGTCGGCCGACACCTTCCGTGTCGGCTGGGGCCGAATAAATCAGTTGAGCAGCACCAGCATCGACGGTGTCAGCACCACAGTGGTACAGGCGGGTGTGCGCGATTTCACCTCGGCCACCAAGGCCAGTCTGTTCAATTGGCTGTACGCCTTGCCAGCCAATGGCGGCACCCCCCTGGCTGGCGCCATGCGGGCTGTGGGTCAGTACTACTCCCGCGCCGATAGCAAGGGCCCCTGGACCGACAACCCGGGTTCGGTCAATGCCACCGCCGACAAGTCCTGCCGACGGGCTTATCACGTCATGGTCACTGACGGCTACTGGACTGGCACGACCACCTCGGTCGGCAACTCGGATAACACGGCCGGCCCGGTCATCACCGGGCCGGGCCGCACTTACCAGTACCTGGCGACGCGGCCATTCAAGGATGCCAATACCAATATGCTGGCCGACTACGCCATGGCTTACTGGAAAAAAGATCTGCGGCCTGATCTGGTCAACAACGTCGTGCCCTCTGCGGAAAACCCGGCTTTTTGGCAGCATATGGTCAACTTTACGGTGGGACTGGGCGTGCGCGGCACGCTCAGACCTGACAAGCTCCCCAGTGGGGTGCCGGATCCGGCCACGGATCTGCCGGCGCTCATAACTGGAACCAAGAACTGGGGGACCGATGAAATTGACGACTTGTGGCACGCAGCCCTGAACAGCCGGGGCGGCTTTATCAGCGCCAAGGACCCGGCCGAGCTGGCGTCTGCGATCCGCGGTTCGGTCGGACAGGCCTTACAACGAGAACTGCGCGAAGCCGGCGTGGCCGCGGCCTCGGCCGTCTTGCAGGCGGGAAACCGCAAGTACGTGCCGGTGTACCGCACCGGTGATTGGACCGGTGAGATCCAGGCTTATGTGCTGGATGCCAGCGGCCAAGCCGGCGCCCAGGCTTGGGCTGCGGAGGCCAGGGTACCGGCCTTCGCCAGTCGCAACATTCACACCTGGCGCACCGACACCACACCACCCAAGTCCGCATTGTTCAACTGGGCCGACATGGGCGCATCCAACCAGGCTGCTTTGGGCGGTGTGGGTGCGACCCACACCAGCTCCTTTGTGAATTTTTTGCGTGGTGACCGTAGCAAGGAGGGTGACGGTCAGCCGTTTCGCGAACGCAAGGGCGTATTGGGCGACTTCATCAATTCCAACCCGGTTCTGATCAAGGATGCCGTCAACATGGGCTACGGCAGTCTGCCTGCGGGCGGGACCAGTTATGCTGCTTTTCTGACCGCCAAGGCGGCACGTACGCCGGTGTTATTTGTCGGTAGTAATGACGGCATGCTGCACGCCTTCAAAGATTCTCTTGGGGTTATGGCGGCTGAGGACGGCCGCGAGGTGTACGCCTATGTGCCTCGCGCGGTCTATCCCAACCTGTCCAAATTGAGTGATAAGACCTATGGTTCGGACCTGCTGTACCACCAGTACTTCGTCGATGGCCCGCTGATGGAGGCCGATGCCTTTGTTAATGCACCCGGCGCCAGCGGTGCCAGTTGGCGCAATTACCTCTTGGGTTCGTTGGGCTCTGGGGGGCGCGCGGTATTTGCGCTGGATATCACCGACACGGCCAATCTGGGCGCCAGCACAGTGCGCTGGGAGCTCAGCAACACCACCCATGCCGACATCGGTTATGTGTCGACGCCGATCCAAGTTGGTGTTTTGCCCAATGGTGAGTGGGTGGCCATTTTTGGCAATGGCAGTTACAGCGACGCCGGGAGGGCGGTGCTGTTCGTGGTGAACCTGAAAACCGGTGCGGCGCAGGTTTTGGTTCTGGACGGCGCCGGTGCCAATGGCTTGGGTGGGGTGAGCGTGGTGCGCAACAGCACCGGCGAAATCACCACGCTCTACGCAGGTGACCTCAAGGGTAAGCTCTGGAAGCTTGACTACCTGGCCAGCGCTGCCAGTCGTTTTGAAGTCTCGGGTGGCACGGCCCTGTTCACGGCCACCAGTGCCGCGGGTGTGGCCCAACCCATTACCCAGGCCCCTCTTGTTTTTGAGCACTCGCTGGGGGGGCAGTTGCTGGTGTTTGGCACGGGTGTGCTCAGTACCGAAGCTGAAGCCAATTCGACGGCGGTCCAATCCATGTACGGCGTGCGGGTCCAGGCGGGCGATGGCTTGGCGCGCCCGATCACCCGTACCGCGCTGGAAGCGCGCAGCCTGTCGCAGGTGGCAGGCGCCGGCGGCGCCACCTTTTACACGCTGGCGGGGACGCCGGTCAACTGGGCAACTCAGGGGGGCTGGGTCACCGATCTGACGACCCTGGCTGGCATGCGGGTGGTCTACCCCGCACAGATGGTAAGCAACAAGGTGGCGCTGATCAGTGTCGTGGTGCCAGCTCGCGATGTGATTGTTTGCGACGCCGCGATTGGGCAGGGTGTGAATTTTCTGTTTCCGGTGGAGGAAGGCCTGAACCCGGACTACCCGATGTTCGACACCAATGGAGACGGTCTGTTTACTGTGGCCGACACCCGCGTTGCAGGCTATGGCACCAATGCGGATGGCGTTGATGCGGTGGTCCGGAGCACTCCGACCTGCGTCAGCGGAGTCTGTAAAACTGTGATCAGCATCCAGAACACCACCGGTCAGCAGCGGGCGACCATTGAGGCCCCCGACTCCAGTAGTGGCGCTCGCGTGATGCGCGACCGCGTCTGGCGGCGTATCATCAATCCACCGATTCGGTGACCCCAGCTGATCAATGACCCAGACCATGCGCTCATTCCCATTGCTAGCCCGTCGGCGGTCAGCCGCTGTCGCTTCGGGTTTTACCTTGATCGAACTGATGATTGTGGTGGCCATCATCGGCATTCTGGCCATGGTGGCCTATCCGAGTTATCTGGAGAGTGTGAAGCGTGGTCAACGCTCATCGGCGCGCACCTCGATGCTTGAATCGCAACAATTCATGGAGCGGTTTTATGCAGCCAATAGCCGCTACACCATCGATGAGGCCGGTACGGTCAGCCCGACCCTGCCAGCCCGCTTGCAGGCTGTGCCCACTGAAGCGCCGCGCTACAACCTCTCTGTGGCGGCCACGTTGAATGGTTACACGCTGACAGCGACACCCCTTGCCACTGACAAATGCGGTGATTTGACGTTAACCCACACAGGCGTGAAAGGTCGCTCGGCCACCGAGCCGACCGTGGCCGAATGCTGGCGCTAGCGCCGCACCTCGTCGACCAGCGTCTTGAACTCGTCGATGTCCTCAAAACTCCGGTAGACACTGGCAAACCGCACGTAGGCGACTTTGTCGAGCTTTTTCAGCTCTCGCATGACCAATTCGCCAATGCGGGTCGAGGCCACTTCACGCAGCCCAAGGTTGAGGAGCTTTTCTTCAATCCGCTCAATCGCACTGTCGACTTGTTCCGTGCTGACTGGGCGCTTACGCAGCGCCAGGTTCATCGAGGCGAGTAATTTGGCACGTTCGTAGTCGATGCGCCTACCGTCCTTTTTGACGATGGCCGGGAAATTAACGTCGGGCCGCTCATAGGTGGTGAAACGCTTGTCGCAGGCCGCGCACTGACGCCGGCGCCGAATGAATTCGCCCTCTTCTGAAATGCGCGTATCCACCACCTGGGTGTCTGCATGGCTGCAAAATGGGCATTTCATCAAGTCGACAGTGAGATGGGGCCGAGGGCTCGGATTTAACGGTAGACCGGGAAGCGCGCAGTGAGCGCATTGACCCGTGCCCGGACCGCCAAAATGTTGTCGGCGTCGCGCGGTTTGTCCAGCACGTCGGCGATCAGGTGGGCCGTTTGTCTCGCTTCCTCATCGCAGAAGCCACGGGTCGTCATGGCTGGGGTGCCGATACGAACGCCGCTGGTGACCATGGGTTTTTCCGGGTCGTTCGGGATGGCATTCTTGTTGATCGTCATGTGGGCGGCGCCCAGCACAGCTTCGGCTTCTTTACCAGTAATACTTTTGGACCGCAGGTCGACCAACATGACGTGGCTTTCAGTCCCCCCGCTGACAATGCGCAGGCCACGCTCGGTCAGGGTCTGTGCCACCATTCGGGCGTTGGCCAGCACCTGCTGCTGGTACAGCTTGAACTCAGGTGCCAGCGCCTCCTTGAAGGCCACCGCCTTGGCGGCAATCACATGCATCAGCGGGCCGCCCTGCAGGCCAGGGAAAATGGCGCTGTTCATGGCCTTTTCGTGCTCGGCCTTCATCAGGATGATGCCGCCGCGCGGTCCGCGCAGGCTTTTGTGCGTGGTGGAGGTGACCACATCGGCGTGTGGCACCGGGTTGGGATAGACGCCAGCGGCGATCAGGCCGGCGTAGTGCGCCATATCGACCAAAAAGATGGCGCCCACCGCCTTGGCCACCTTGGCAAAGCGTTCAAAATCAATACGCAGGCTGTAGGCTGAAGCGCCGGCGATGATGAGTTTGGGGCGGGCCTCATGGGCCGTGCGCTCCATGGCGTCGTAATCGATTTCTTCACGCTCATTGAGGCCATAGCTGACCGCTTTGAACCACTTGCCGCTCATGTTCAGCGCCATGCCGTGCGTCAGGTGGCCGCCCTCAGCCAGACTCATGCCCATGATGGTGTCGCCGGGTTTGAGAAAGGCCAGAAACACCGCGACATTAGCGGAGGCGCCGCAGTGCGGCTGCACGTTGGCGCAGTCAGCGCCGAACAGCTGCTTGGCGCGGTTGATGGCCAGTTGTTCGGCCACATCGACGTTTTCGCAACCGCCGTAATAGCGTTTGCCAGGATAGCCTTCGGCGTATTTATTGGTCAGTTGCGAGCCCTGCGCCGCCATGACGGCTGGAGACGCGTAGTTCTCGCTGGCAATCAGCTCAATGTGATGTTCTTGGCGTGCGTTTTCGGCCTGGATGGCGGCAAACAGCTCTGGGTCGGTCTGCTCAATGAGGATGTTGCGGTGGTACATGAAAGTGGACGACTGATGGAAAAATGAATCGTGTAGAGTTTAGCGAACTGGCCATGACGGCGCCGTCAGCATTGCGACGATTTCCGCACTCTGTGCGCCTTTGCCAGGCACTGGCGTTACCGGTGCGCCGGCGGCAAAGGGCGGTACCGTGCGGCCGAGTGCCACCGCTTGCAAACGGCCGTGCTCGGCGATGACTTTGCCAACGTAGCCGCCGTCGTCCTCAATGTTGGCCGCGCCCACATAGGACTTAAGACCCGCTTCTGTGGAACCGGCGCGGCTAATGCATTCTTGCAGCACCCGTGCGCCGACGCGCAGGTTGGTGAGTGGATCGAACGCGGCAAAGACCCCTCCAAAATTGTCGTACTTGTCACTGTGAACACGGGTGATGACCTGCATCAAGCCCTGCGCGCCCATTGGGCTTTGGGCAAACGGATTGAAGCCCGATTCGATGGCCATGACTGCCAGTAACAGGGTTGGGTCAAGCTTGGAGCGCAGGCCAATTTCATAGGCTTCTGCGACGATGGCGCTCAAGGGCTCAGGTGCCACGCGGTACTTGCGGCTAAGCCAATAGGCCAAATCGGCCTGCCGCCTGGGCAGGGCCTGCGGGTTACTGGCCGTGGCACGGTCAATGGCGCCCAGGTCGATGTCCACGCCAGCCGTGCCTTGCCGGGTTTGCAGCCAACCGAACAACTGTGACTCACCGACTTGCCGCAGCTCAGGTTGCGTGGTCAGGGTAAGCACGCCGCACACGACAGCCAGGCCGACCAGGGCAAAACCGTTGTGAGTGATTTCAAGGAAACCGTCGGCGATGTCGGTTGCGAATGTTCGCAGGCCTCGGGTGAATGGGTCTAACGCTGTCATAGCTTCTCCTTCTTGCGCGGGTCCTGACACAGTCACTGCGAGCAGTGCAGAAGGGCCAGGCGCCCCGTTTGGGTTGGTACGCTATCAATGTCCTGCAGTCTTGAATGTGGGTTGGGCAGAGACTTGAATATGCCGAGATCGGCAGCGGATGCGGGTTTCACCTTGCTTAACAAGGGGAGGGCGGATTTTAGGGGCACTTTATATACCAAGTCAACCATATTAAACGCTTTCATTATTCAAAAAAGGACATGCAGAAGCGTTTGCAGAGCGATAGCGCCCTCTCCCACACGGTTACGACCGGCTTTGGCTGGCATCACCTGACACTGTCCTTGCATCAGATTCCGAAGGCAGGCCTGTTTTTGGGCGCGGCGCGAGCCTTGCCAAAGGGGGAGAAATGCCGACCGCGCGCGCATTTGAGCCTGAACGCCCCCTGTACTTTTTGCTGGCGGATGAAATAGCGGTGAAAATAGCGGTTCACACCCCCTCGCGAAGCGTGGGGGGTCAATCTTTATGATCTGTTCGTCATGTTCCCTTTTCCTGCTACATCCAAGACCCCAGAAACACCCGCCGTCGCGCCTGCCACTGCCAAAGCGCATGATGCGCATCCGCTGGACCAGTTGACCGGGGGCGCGTTTTCGGCGCACACATCAAGTGAGCGTGCCGCCCGTATTCGCGACTGGCTGGCAGGCAATCCCACTGCCGATCAGATGCAGGCCGTCTTCAAGGAACTCAGCGGCAAAGACAAGGGCGCCGCGAAACTGCTGCGCGAAAAGCTCGACGAGATCAAGCGCAGCCGCGGCCAGGAATCCATTTCACAGGAGTGGGCCGAACGGGGCCAGGCGCTGTTGGCGATTGCCAAGCTCAACATTGCAGATGCCATGGCCTGGCAGCGTGACGCGGCCAAAGCCGGCGCGCCTTTAAGCCGCGAGCCGCTGCTGACCCTCAAAGGGCAGCTGAGCGACCGTGTGAAGGGCATTGAAGACCTGCAGCACCGGGTCCAGGTGCAGCGTGAGGCCGCCGTGTTGCTGGCGCAACGGATTGAGGTGCTGTCAACCAAATCTTGGCGTGATGCGCAGGGGGCAGCCCAGGCCCTGCAAGCCGATGTCGACCACTGGCAGGCCCAGGCAGCGGCTCTGATGATGGACACCAACTGGCCCAGCGTGGAGGCTCGGTTCCCCCCTTTGCTGGAGACCTCACGGGCCCAGCTGCTCGTGGTTTGTGACGCATTTCGGGAGGCCTTGGCGCAGGCCACAGCGGCCGCTGCCGATGCAGCTGCTCCGTTACCACCGGTGCCTGTGTGGGCTGACGAGTTGCGTGCTGCCCGCGGCGTCCCAGCCGAGGCGGTGAGCAAGCCGCAAAAGCCCAAGATTGACCCCGAAATCCGGGCCCACGCCACGAAGACAGTGCAGGAGGTGCTCTCGAAGCTGGAGCTGGAGATAGCCGAGGGTCACGGCAAAGCCAGTGCCGGCGCAGCAGCAGCGCTGCGCAATGCGCTCAAGGACCATGGTCGCTTGATCGACGATAAGCTTGAGAACTTAGCCCATGCGGCGCTGGCGGCAGCTGGCGAGCTGGAGGGCTGGCAACGCTGGCGCGCCGACCAGCTGCGCGAGGCGCTAGTGGCCAAGGCCGAAGGCCTGCTCAAGCGGCCCGAAGGCCAGGGCATAGGTGGGCGCAAGATGCAAGAGTTGTTGCGGGCTCTGCGTGAAGAATGGAAGCAGACTGATCAGGGTGGTGTACCCAACCACGGTCTGTGGAAACGTTTCGACGAGGCCTGCAACGATGCGCACAAGGTGGTCGAGGCCTGGCTGGACAAAATGAAGGCCGAGGCGGTGGAGCACCGAGCGCAGCGCTTGGCCATGATCGACGAAGTCAAACAGTGGGCTGCCGCCAACACCACCGCCCTGGACGAAGACTGGAAGGGCTTTGCCCGTCTGCTCCACCAGTTCGGTGACCGCTGGCGCGAAGCCGGCCATATTGGCGAAAAGGCCTTTGCCGAACTGCAGCCACTTTGGAAGGCTGCCATGGCTGCAGCGAGCGCGCCGCTGGAGGCGTTGCAGGGGCAAAGCCTGACATCACGCCAGGCCATGATCGAGGATGCCAGGGAGCTCGGTGCGGCACCTATGTTGCGCATCGACGCCGTGCGGGCGCTGCAGCAGCGCTGGCAGGCCGAGGCCCAGCGCGTGCCGATGGACCGGCGCCAGGAGCAAAAGCTCTGGGATGCGTTTCGCAAACCGATTGACGAAGCCTTCAACCGCAAGACCCAGGAGCGTGAGCGCAGTGAGGCTGCGCTGGGTGAACGTGACCGGGTCGTGCTGGACGCTGCGCGCGCGCTAGACGCCGCCAATGCCGGCGGCGACGCGCAGGCTATCCGGAGTGCCATGAGCACGCTGGACGCCGCTCTGCGAGGCCAGGCCCAGGCGCAGGCGGCAGTGCAGGCCCTGGCGGTACCGGTGCCAGAGGTTGCAGCGCAGGCGACATCGGCGGAACCGTCAGCCGACGGCGATGTCGAGGCGCCAGCCGAGCCGCAGCCAGAGGCAGCTGAAAAACCAGCAGCTAAACCCTTGGTCAAGCCGGTGGTGGCGGTGCGGGGCGATGACCGTCCTGGCATGAAAAAGACCGAGCCCGTTATGCCGGGGCGCGGTGGCAAGTTTGGCGATAGAAAGGACGGTCCCCGCTTTGGCAACAGCGACGGTCCTCGTGGTCCGCGAGACGATCGCATGGGGAGCCGTGGGCCGGACCGCCGGCCGCCACATGAGGCCCCTCCCGGCGCCTGGCAAGACGCCCCGCGTTTGGGCGACACCGCATTTCGTGCCCAGCGTGATGCGCTCGATCGGGCTCAGTTGGCATTGCGCAAGTTGGCAGCCCATGCCCATGGCGAGGCCTTGACACAGCTGTTAGCGGCTTGGGAGCAGCGCAGTGTCGCGCAGCTGCCTTCGGCGCAGGAACTAGGTGCACGCGTCAATGCCGCCACGCGTAACGCCTGGGTACAGGCGCTGGGGCAGCCGCCGCTCGCGGACGCTCAGCAGGCCTTGCTGCGTCTGGAGATGGCGGCCGAGCTTCCAACGCCGGCCGAACACCTGGACGCTCGCCGGGCCATGCAGCTGCACTTACTTACCCGCCGAAATGATGCGCCCCCGAGCCAGACCTGGGGCCAGGACGTGGGTCGCGCTTTGAGCGCAGCCTTTGATGCCGGCAGTGCACGCCGCCTGCAACAGGTGCTGAAAATCATGCTGCGGAACTGACGACAGCGGGGGAGCCACCGTGGAAACTATTGACACCGTTCTGGCCCGCCTTGAGCGGCTCAATGAGATTGGTGCCTCGCTGTCCCGTGAGCGCGACATCCTGCCGCTGCTCGAACGTATCCTGCTGGCGGCCAAGTCGATCACCAACGCTGATGGCGGCACACTTTACCGGATGACCGAGGATGGCACGGCCCTGCGGTTTGAGATTCTGCGTACGGATTCCCTCAACATCGCCATGGGTGGCAGTGCTACGGCCCCAATTAATTTCTCCAACTTGCCGCTGCGCAATGCGGACGGTGCCCCTAACGACTCGCTGGTGGCGGCTCACGCCGCGATCCACTGCCGTACTATCAACGTGGCGGACGCCTACACTGACCCGGCCTTTGATTTTTCTGGCACCCGGCGCTTCGACCAGAGCACCGGCTATCGGTCCAAGTCATTCCTGACCGTCCCGATGAAGGACCACGAAGGCGAAGTGATCGGGGTCTTGCAACTGCTTAACGCCCGACAGCCCGGTACCACGGACGTGGTGCCGTTTTCACTGGCTGATCAGAGCTTGGTCGAGTCGCTGGCCTCGCAGGCTGCGATCGCGCTGAACAATCGGCTTCTGATGACCCAGTTGGAGGTCTTGTTTGAGTCCTTGATTCGCTTGATCAACGTTGCTATTGAGGAAAAATCTCGGTACACCGGCGGACATTGCTCCCGCGTGCCCGAACTGACGCTGATGCTGGCCGACGCCGTGGCTCAAACCACTGTCGGCCCACTGGCTCAGTTCACCATGGACGACCGGGACCGGTACGAGCTCAAAATAGCGGGTTTGTTGCACGACTGCGGCAAGATCACGACGCCGGTGCATGTGGTCGACAAGGCGACCAAGCTGGAGACCCTGTTTGACCGGGTTGCGCTGATCGACACCCGATTTGAGGTGCTCAAGCGAGATGCCGAAATTGAGGCGCTGCGGGCCCAACTGGCCTTACGGCCATGTGTTGATGCACCCGCTGAGGCTCTTCTGACGAGCCACTGCGATGCGGCCCTGGCAGCCATCGATGCCGACCGCACCTTTTTGCGCAATACAAATAAGGGCGCAGAGTTCATGAACGATGCGGTGATTGCCCGAGTGCAAGCGATCGCCAGTCAACGCGTCTGGCGTAACGAGGATGGGAAGTTGGTGCCGTTCCTGACGGTCGATGAGCTCGAAAACCTGAGCATTCGCGGCGGCACGCTGACTCAGCATGAACGCTCAACCATCAATCACCACATTGTGGCCACCATCAAGATGCTGGAGCAATTGCCCTGGCCTCGGCACCTCAAGCGTGTGCCGGAGTATGCGGGTGGCCACCATGAGCGCATGGACGGCAAAGGCTACCCCAAGGGCCTCAAGCGTGAAGAAATGTCGGTCCAGGCCAGAATGATGGGCATTGCCGATATTTTCGAAGCCCTGACGGCCGCCGACCGGCCCTATAAAAAGGGCATGAAGCTGTCGCAAGCCATCAGCATCATGCAGAAATTTAAGGAGACCGGTCATATTGACCCTGACCTGTTCGACGTATTCATGCAGCAAGGGGTTTACCTGCGCTACGCCCAGCAGTTCCTGGCCCCCTGGCAGATTGACGAGGTCGCCGCGTGAACTGCCGGCCCACTTTGCTCAGTGAGATGGCGCTATGGCGGTCAGTGGAATTCGTTGGACCAGCACCGCGCCGCCTGGGTTGGTGCGGTCCAGACTCAGCCGTAACACCTCAGCCCGCGGTCTAGGTGCGGCCAGGTCCCAGTCGCTTAGCACCCAGCGTTGT
Organism: Rhodoferax sp.; assembly: GCA_044354435.1. GTDB lineage: Bacteria > Pseudomonadota > Gammaproteobacteria > Burkholderiales > Burkholderiaceae_C > Rhodoferax. The sequence goes on from JBIKZZ010000007.1 coordinate 23,940, forward strand.
AAGCCGGCGCCTAAATCGTGTATGCCCGGTCGGTGCGTGTGGCCGTGGATCAGGTTCGGTGCTCGGTTGAGCGTCAGCCACACCCTGGTCGCGGCCGGGTCAAGATCAACATAGGCCACACCACTTTGTTTGCGGGCCTCGCTCTGGCGGCGCAGCGTTCGTGCCGTGGACTGGCGCGCAGCCAAGGGCTGCGCCAGAAAAGCCTGCTGCCAGTCGGCACTGCGAACCTGCTGGCGAAACTGCTGGTAATCGGTGTCTTCCAGGCACAGGGCGTCGCCATGGGACAGCAACCAGCGCTGTCCTCCAAACACCATAACCGTTGGGTCGGCCAGCAGGCTTAGCCCAGCGGCCTGGGCAAAGCTCGGGCCGAGCAAGAAGTCTCGATTGCCATGCAGCAAGAACTGGCTTCGTTGTTGGGCTGCCGCCAGCAGGGCGTGGCAGCAACTGGCTTCGAAGCTGTCTGCTCCACCGGCTGCACCGAGCACATCATCGCCCACCCAGACCTCAAACAGGTCGCCCAAGATGAACAGAGCATCGGCCGGGCTGCTGCGCAGGTACGCCCGCCATGCGGCTACGGTGGCTGGGTCACCGACGTGGAGGTGCAGGTCCGAGATGAAATCAATGCACGCCCAGCGCTCGTGCGCGATGATCTCTGGGGCCAGCATGCCAAGGGTCAGAGTGCGACAGCCCGCTCAATCACCACGTCCTCGACGGGCACGTCGTCGTGGTACCCGTTGCGGCTGGTTTTGACAGCGGCAATTTTGTCGACCACCTCGGTGCCGCCAACGACCTTACCAAACACGGCATAGCCCCAGCCCTGCGCCGAGATGGCTGTGTGGTTAAGAAAGCCGTTGTCGGCCGCGTTGATGAAGAACTGGGCCGTGGCTGAGTGCGGGTCACCGGTGCGGGCCATGGCCACGGTGTAGTGAAGGTTCTTCAGGCCATTGTTGGCTTCGTTGTCAATGGGCTTGTCACAGGCTTTTTGTTTCATGCCAGACTCCATGCCGCCCCCCTGGACCATAAAGCCGGGTATGACGCGGTGGAACACCGTGTTGTCGTAGTGGCCCTTGGCGACGTACTGCAGGAAGTTGGCCACCGACTTTGGCGCCTTGTCTTGGTCGAGTTCGAGTGTGATCACGCCGAAGTTGTTGATATGGAGTTCGACTTGTGGGTTGCTCATGATTTATTTCAACAGGGTTGCAGAGTTAATAAGGATCGGCGCTTTGGGAACGTCCGACGGGAAAGGGCCGCCCGGTCCGGTGGGGCTGGTCTTGATTTTGGTGACAACATCCATGCCGCTGACGACCTTGCCAAATACGGTGTAGCCGAACAGCTGCGGTGCGTTCACCAGGTTGGCCCGGGGGGTGTTTTCGTACACCCGGCCCTGGTACTCAAACTTGGGCACCGGGTCGCCGGGCGGGATCAAGGTCGGGTCCAGAAAGGCGTTGTCGCGCACATTGATGAAAAATTGGGCGGTTGCGGAGTTTGGGTCATTGGTGCGGGCCATGGCCAGTGTGCCCACCACGTTTTTGGGGCCGCCGCGGCTCAGCGCCTCACGCCCTTCGTGAGCCACTGGCGGGCGTGCCTTGCGCTCCAGAAATTTGGCGTCAAAGCCGCCGCCCTGAACCATGAAGTTATCGATCACGCGGTGAAAAATGGTGCCGTCATAGTGCTTGTCGCGCACGTATTGCAAAAAATTCTCAACGGTTTTGGGGGCCTTGTCGGGGTAGACCTCGACCACGAAGTCGCCGGCGCTGGTGGTGAAACGAACTTTGGGTGCCTCGTCCGCCAGCACCGAATTCGCTATGAAAAAAGTAGCTAAAAAGCCATATAGGACAAGGGCTAAACGCCATTTTGATACAAAACTCATCCGATGGTGCCTTCAAAAAATATTTTCCACTGGCTACCCTGACGCGCCCAGTACTGCCGCTTGACGGGGCCGGTCCGGCTGCCATTAGGCACCTCACCAAAAGTAACGATCATGGTGTCGGTCGCGTCAATCCAGCGCAGCAGGGACAGGTCCTTGAGCTCGAGTTTACGGCCCTTGATGTTCGCTTGTTCGTTGCGCAGCACCGGCGTCCATTCGTTAAGCGTCTTGCCATAACTATTGAAATTCGGGCTGTAATGGTGCAACAGGTCGTTGATACTGCCTGCCGATTTCGCCTGCTGCCAGTCAGATAGTGTGCTCCGGAAGGCCTGCGCCTCGGTCTGCGTCTTGCCTGGCGCTACCCATTTCAGGCGTTGCGAGATCACCACCGGTGTGGTGCCGATCTCGACAGTTTTGATCACATGGCGCAGGTCCGGGTTGGCCAGCACCACACAGCCGTCGGTGGCGTACGGTGGCCGCGAAAATTGACCCGGGGGCGTGCCGTGCAGCCAGATGCCTTTGCCGGTCTTGCCACGCTGGCTGTCAAGAATATTAGGATAGTTAATGGGCAGTGCGCCTGCGCCGTAAAAATTGGTCAGCGATTTTGGGTCCAGATTACTGGTGATGAAGTACACGCCCAGCGGCGTGCGCAGGTCACCCTCGGCCTTTTTTTCAACGCCTGATTTGCCCACAGAGATGTAGTAATCAGCCACCAGCCGCAGACCGGTGGCGCTATTGGCAAAAAGGTACAGCCTTGAGCGTGAGGTGTCCACCGCAATGGCGTGCCTGTTGCGGGCCGACAGGTTGATGAATTCAGCAGGCAAGGCGCCATCTGGCGGGCGCTCGGTCAAGGCTTTCAGACGTACCTGTGATTCTGCTCGCAGCTCATTGAGGCTCTCTGCGCCTTGCGGGTTCAGGGGGTTGGGTACATCGCCCAATCCGCGCACTGGCCGTTGACGCGAGGCCAGGATGTCGCCATGGACCAGCTGGGCCAGGCGGAAGTCCGGGTAGGCCTGAACCAACTGCTGCGCCATATTCAGCGCGGCCCGGCTCTGCCCCCCACCCAGCAGCTGGTAGACCTCTATCAAACGCGCCTCGGCCTCGCCAGCTGCTGGCTGTTTGGGTTTGGATTTAGGTTTGGACTTGGACTTGGACTTGGACTTGGACTTGTCCTCTGCCGTTGCTACTGCTTTGGGTTGGGATTTCTTTGAAGCCTGCGCACCCGATGCTGCGAGCAGGCCCAGCACAACCAGCAGCGTCAATGGCAACATCTGTCTCATTGCGGCAGGGGTCGGGACATGGCTTCAGCAGCGCGATTGTTCGGGAGGGGGCTTAGCACGCTCACCTTCCCGCGGTTTCCTTGACGATCAACCAGCGTTCGCCGACCCTTCGCAGGTCCAGTGTCTTGCGGCTTGAGACGGACAGGGCGTCAGCACGGTAATCTTGGCGGAATTTGGCTACAGCCTTGTTGCCATCAACCGTGACCACCAGGTTGTCAAGTTTGACGCTGATGCTTGATTTACCGGTGATGCGCTTGCGGCGGTCATCTTCCCACGCGGCGCGTGTCTGGCTGCCCTGTGGGTCAAAGTCTTGGCCATAGGCACTCAAGTAAGCTGTCATATCCTTCGCCGCCCATGCCTTGGCCCAGGAGGCCACCGCCGCCTCGATTTCTTTGCTGACCGCATCTGCCACGGAAGGCTTGCTCGGCACCGGCGCCGCAAGAGGTGCCGGCGTGGGCACAGGTGCTGGCGTTGGTGTAGGCGTAGGAGCCGGCGTTGGCGTCGGTGTTGGTGTTGGTGCCGGTGTTGGTGTAGCGGACGGGGTGGACGCCGGAGCAGGCGTTGGCATCGGTGGGCTGGTTGCCGAGCGCTGCGCCTTCAGGTTTGGCGTGAACAGTTCGCGGATCAGGGCCAGCTTGGGTTGTACCGCCGTGTTGCCGCTATCGAGTTGCAAAGCCTTGTTGTAGGCCTGGCTGGCCAGCTTGGCATAAACGTCGCCCAGGTTCTCATGGGCTGTGGCATAACTCGGGTTGGTTCGTATGGCTTGCTCCAGTGCGGTGCGGGCCTTGTCAAATTGGCTCTGCCCGGCGTAGAGCACGGCCAGGTTGTTGTAGGGCTCAGGCAGTTCTGGGTAGTCTTCGGTCAGCTTATTGAAAGTGGCAATCGCCTCATTCACCTTGCCGGAATCCCGCTGGATCACGCCCTTGAGGAAGCGCATTTGCGGGTCCCGGGGTTTGGCTGCCAGAAAAGTATCCGTCTTGGCCTGCGCTTCCACGAGTTTGCCCGCACGCAGCAGTTGCAGTGCGTCCGCGTAGTCGTCGGCGCGCGCGGCCCCGACTAGGCCGATTGCCAGGAACAGCAGGACAGGGAGGATCGATAACGGCGTTTTCACGTACTTCATGGGTGTCTGCTTACTGTCAGTCAGCCCTAAAAAAAGCTGAGACTGACCGAGGCCGGGGGCGATATACTGCCCTTCATTGTAGCCCAGCAGCATACGCAATTGCCTGTCCCACCAACCCTGCGCTGAGCCCTTTGCCCCGCCATTTAGACCCGGGTCCCAGACCCGCCAACGGTCCAAACCAAGTCCCTGTCGACCACCCATGAGCCTTCGAATTTACAGCACCTTGTCACGCGCGCTTGTGCCCCTGGTGCCCACAGAGCCTGGCCATGTGCGCATGTATGTTTGCGGCATGACGGTGTACGACCTGTGCCACCTGGGCCACGCCCGTTCGATGGTCGCCTTTGACGTGGTGCAGCGCTGGCTCAAGTCCGGCGGCCTGCGCGTCAGCTACGTGCGCAATATCACCGACATCGACGACAAGATCATCCGCCGTGCTGTGGAAAACGGCGAGACCATCCGTGCCCTGACCGACCGCATGATCGACGCGCTGCACCAGGATGCCGACGCGCTGGGTATCGAGCGTCCTGGTTTTGAGCCGCGCGCCACAGACTACGTGCCCCAAATGCTGTCGCTCATCGGCCGTCTGGTCGACCAAGGTCTGGCCTACCCGGGCTCCGACGGCGATGTCAACTACGCCGTGCGCAAATTCCCGTCTTATGGTCGCCTGAGTGGCAAGTCGCTTGATGACTTGCGCGCCGGTGAGCGGGTGGCGGTGGCCGAGGGCAAAGACGATCCGCTGGATTTTGTGCTGTGGAAGGCGTCCAAGGTCGGTGAGCCGCAGGACGTGCGCTGGGAGAGTGCCTGGGGCCCGGGGCGGCCGGGTTGGCACATCGAGTGCTCTGCGATGTGCGGTGAATTGCTGGGCGACACCGTCGACATTCATGGTGGTGGCGCCGACCTGCCGTTCCCGCACCACGAGAACGAAATTGCCCAAAGCGAGGGCGCCACTGGCAAGCCCTTGGCCAACATCTGGATGCACAACGCCTTTGTGACGCGTGACGACGAAAAAATGTCCAAGAGTTTGGGCAATTTTTTCACCATCCGCGACATCCTGGCCCGCTTTGACCCTGAGACCACCCGCTTTTTCATCGTCCGTGCCCATTACCGCAGTGCGCTGAATTACAGCGATGCCCACCTGGAAGATGCACGCAACGCCCTGCGCCGGCTCTACACGGCGCTGGCCCTGGTGCCTGCCATTGACCAGGAGATCGACTGGTCAGCGAACTATGCCCGCGCTTTCAAGTCCGCCATGGACAACGACTTTGGCACGCCCGAAGCAGTGGCCGTGCTATTTGACTTGGCGACGGAAGTCAACAAAACCCGCTCATCCGAGTTGGCGGGTCTGTTGCGTGGGCTGGGGGGCTGCCTGGGGCTGCTGCAGGCTGAGCCGGGCCGCTTCCTGCAGGCTGGTGCTGGCTTGGACGCTGCTGCCATTGATGCCCTGATCGCGCAGCGGGCACAGGCCAAGGCTGAGCGCAATTTTGCCGATGCTGACCGCTTGCGGCAAGAGCTGCTGTCACAAGGCATCGTGCTAAAAGACGCGCCTAGCGGCACCACGTGGGAGGCTTTACCATGAGCTGTTTCGCGGTGTTTTGCCCTGACGGCCCCGGAATTCATTGAGATGATTGCTCCTAAAAAAGTAGCTGAAATGCTGCTCACCCCCAGCTACTGGGGCGAGGCCTGCGAGTACCTGATGAGTCGGGACAGAGTCATGAATCGCCTGATTCCCCAGTTTGGCTCGGGCTGTCTGCAGACCCGGGGTGACGCTTTTGTCACGTTGGCGCGCAGCATTGTTGGGCAACAAATCTCGGTCAAGGCGGCGCAGACCGTCTGGGACCGTTTCGCCTTGCTGCCGCGCCGCATGACGGCGGCGAATGTGCTCAAGCTCAAGGTGGATGACATGCGCGCTGCCGGCCTGAGTGCGCGCAAGGTGGAGTACCTGGTCGACCTGGCACTGCACTTCGACAACCGCCTGCTGAACGTCAAAAACTGGGACGACATGGATGATGAGACCATCATCGCCGAGTTGGTTGCCATCCGTGGCATTGGCCGCTGGACGGCGGAAATGTTCCTGATCTTTCATCTGATGCGGCCCAACGTGCTGCCGCTGGATGATGTTGGTCTTATCAATGGCATCAGCAAGTGCTATTTTTCCGGCGATTCAGTCAGCCGCAGTGACGCGCGTGAGGTCGCCGCAGCCTGGGCGCCCTACTGCAGTGTGGCGACTTGGTATATTTGGCGCTCGCTGGACCCTTTACCGGTCAGTTACTGAGCCCGTTTGAAACAAAACGCAGAGGAGCGCAGATGTCCAAGAAGATATTTCTAGATTTTGAGCAATCGATCGCCGAGCTGGAAAACAAGATTGAAGAGCTTCGCTACGTGCAGACCGAGTCGGCGGTGGACATCTCCACCGAAATCGACCAACTCGCCAAAAAGAGCCTGCAGCTCACCAAAGACGTCTACAGCCAGCTCACGCCCTGGCAGATCACCAAAATTGCCCGCCACGCCGAGCGGCCCTACACGCTGGATTACGTCAACGAGATATTCACCCATTTTGTGGAGTTGCATGGGGACAGGCACTTTGCCGACGACCTCAGCATCGTCGGCGGTCTGGCCCGATTCAATGGCACACCTTGCATGGTGCTCGGCCAGCAAAAAGGCCGTGACACCAAAGAGCGAGGTCTGCGCAATTTTGGCATGAGCAAGCCCGAGGGCTACCGCAAAGCGCTGCGGCTCATGAAAACCGCTGAGAAATTTCGCCTGCCGGTGTTTACTTTTGTCGACACCCCCGGCGCCTATCCGGGCATTGACGCCGAAGAGCGCGGCCAGTCCGAAGCCATTGGCCGCAACATTTTCGAGATGGCCCAGCTTGAGGTGCCTATCATCTCGACCATCATCGGGGAGGGGGGCTCTGGCGGCGCGCTGGCGATCTCTATTGGCGACCAGGTGCTGATGCTGCAGTACTCCATTTACTCT
>JBIKZZ010000438.1:0-2665 GCA_044354435.1 Rhodoferax sp.
TCAGCCCTGAGGGCTGCGCCTCCATCCTCTGGAAAACCTCCGACAAGGCCCAGGAAGCGGCCGACGCCCTGGGTATCACCGCCCATCGCCTCAAGGCGCTGGGTGTGGTGGACAAGATCGTCAACGAGCCGGTGGGCGGCGCCCACCGGGACCACAAACAGATGGCGGCCTTTTTGAAGCGCGCCTTGACCGATGCTTTCCGCCAGGTCAGCGACCTGAAGGTGGGCGAGCTGCTGGAGCGGCGCTACGAGCGTCTTCAAAGCTATGGCCGTTTCACCGACACGCGGGTGGCCAGCCGCTAATTGCCGGCACACTAGACCATGAGCACCAGCCTGCCTGAGGCGGTGCGCCTCTTTGAGCCCAGTTTGCCGCTGGCGGTGGCCTACAGCGGTGGCGCCGACTCCACTGCCTTGCTGCTGGCCTGTGCAGAAAAATGGCCAGACCAGGTGCATGCCTTTCATGTCCACCACGGCCTGCAGGCCGCTGCCGACGACTTTGAGCGCCATTGTCAGCAGGTGTGTCAGGCCGCCAGGGTACCGCTGCATGTGCGCCGGGTCGACGCCCGACACGCGCCAGGACAGAGCCCGGAGGACGCCGCCCGGCGCGCTCGTCATCAGGCTTTTGAGGCGCTAGCCCTAGATACCATTGGCTTGGTAGCTATCAAAGATATAGCGTTGGCGCAACATGCCGATGATCAGGTTGAAACCCTGCTGCTGGCCCTGAGCCGAGGCGCCGGGCTGCCAGGACTGAGTGCCATGCCAGCGCGTTGGCTGCGCGCCGGCCTAAGCTACCACCGGCCCTTGTTGCAGGTGCCTGGCTCCGAGCTGCGCGCCTGGTTGCGCCAGCGAGGCGCCAGTTGGATTGAAGACCCCAGCAATGCCGACAGCCGCTACACCCGCAATCGCATCCGCACCGAACTGCTGCCGGTGCTGCAGGCGGCCTTCCCCCAGTTCCGTAGCACCTTTGCTCGCAGCGCAGAGCACGCCGCACAGGCGAAGGGTTTGCTGATTGAGCTGGCTGAGCTCGATTTGGCACAGGTTGGTGTGCCGCCCCAACTGGCACCTTTGCAGGACTTAAGCCGGCCGCGCCAGGCCAACCTGTTGCGCCACTGGCTGCACAGCCAGTTTGCCGCCGTACCCAGTACCGCCCAATTGGCGGAACTGCTCGACCAAATCGCCGCCTGCACCACCCGCGGCCATCACATCCGGATCAAGGTGGCCACCGGCTACATCGAGCGGCGTGGTTCAGGGCTGCATTGGTACAATCCTGCGCTTTCGCCTTGACACCTTTCCTGAATCACGCTGATGGCATTGATTGTTCATAAATATGGCGGCACTTCGATGGGCTCGCCTGAGCGCATCCGCAATGTCGCCAAACGTGTCGCCAAGTGGGCGCGTGCCGGCCACCAGATGGTGGTGGTGCCCTCCGCCATGAGCGGCGAAACCAACCGCCTTCTGGGGCTGGCCAAGGAACTGGCACCTGCCCGTGCTGATGACGCCTACTGGCGCGAGCTGGACGCCCTGGCCGCCACCGGCGAGCAGGCCTCCAGCGCTCTGCTGGCCATTGCCCTGCAGGCTGAGGGCATGGCCTCGGTGAGCTACGCAGGCTGGCAGGTGCCGATCCGAACCGACAGCGCCTACACCAAGGCCCGCATTGAGGCCATTGACGACACCCGCGTGCGCACTGACCTTGCTGCTGGCCGCGTGGTGATCGTCACCGGCTTTCAGGGCGTGGATGTGCAGGGCAACATCACCACCCTAGGCCGCGGCGGCTCTGACACCTCGGCGGTGGCCGTGGCGGCCGCCATGAAGGCGGCCGAATGCCTGATCTACACCGACGTGGATGGCGTCTACACCACCGACCCGCGTGTGGTGCCCGAGGCGCGGCGCCTACACACCGTGAGTTTTGAGGAAATGCTGGAGATGGCCTCGATGGGCTCCAAAGTGCTGCAAATCCGCTCGGTCGAATTTGCTGGCAAATACCGGGTGCCGCTGCGCGTGCTGAGCAGCTTCACGCCCTGGGATATTGACATTGCAGAAGAGGCCAAGTCTGGCACCCTGATCACTTTTGAGGACGACGAACACATGGAACAAGCCATTGTTTCCGGCATCGCATTCAACCGCGACGAAGCCAAGATCTCGGTGCTGGGCGTGCCCGACAAGCCCGGCATTGCCTACCAGATCTTGGGTGCCGTGGCCGACGCCAATATTGAGGTGGACGTCATCATTCAGAACATCAGCAAAGATGGCAAGACCGACTTCAGCTTCACCGTCAACCGGGGCGACTTTGCCCGTACCGTTGAGCTGCTCAAGACCCGCGTGCTGCCAACCCTCGGCGCGCAAGAAGTGGTCGGGGACGCCAAGATCTGCAAGGTCAGCATCGTCGGCATTGGCATGCGCAGCCATGTCGGCATCGCCAGCAAGATGTTCAGGTCACTGAGCGAGGAGGGCATCAACATCCAGATGATCTCCACCTCGGAAATCAAGACCTCGGTGGTTATTGACGAGAAATACATGGAGCTCGCGGTGCGGGCCCTGCACAAGGCTTTTGACCTGGACCAGCCCCCGGCCTGACAAAACGCCCTTTAGTCGTGAGATAATTTCAGCGTGCCAGGAATCGTGACCGAGTGGCCGAAGGTGCTCCCCTGCTAAGGGAGTATGGGGTG
>JBIKZZ010000133.1:0-8590 GCA_044354435.1 Rhodoferax sp.
AGGGTCTCCAGAGTCAAAAATTTGCCGGTGCATTCGAGCACCACATCCACACCCATGTCACCCCATGCAATTTCTGATGCTGTGGTGTGGGACGAGAATCCAAGTTGTTTGCCGCCAATACGGATGTGGTTTTCGCCCACGGCAGCAATGTCCTCGCGCCAGCGGCCCTGCACGGTGTCAAAGGTCAGTAAATGAGCAGTGGCGGCTGCGCCACCCTTGAGTTCGTTCAGGTGCACCACATCGAGTCGGTTGCCCGAACGTGGGTCGTCTGCTTGCCGCTCGGCGGCGCCAAATGCAGCTCGCAAAGCCAAGCGTCCGATGCGGCCCATGCCATTGATACCAATTTTCATGTTTGACCTTCAGTGGGTGATGCGTGTTGATGAATTCAAGAATTATTGAAATATAACAAGGCAGAATGTCATACAAATGACATGTTTTGAAACTGCTTCCATTTGCAACAAATGGCGCTTGAAATGGGTGGCGCCGGACCACCCACGACGTGCCCAGCGACGAGCATCAGCAAGCGCTGCCCGACACGCCCAGGCGAGGCGCCGCGGCCTATTTATATAAAAATGAGCGCTTCCCGCGGCGTAATGACCATCAGTGTACTGGGTGAGGCCCTGATGGACTGCGTCGCCCAGCCCGACGGCAGCCTGCGCCCGCTGATGGGCGGCAGCCCGTTCAACTTGGCACGCGCTGCGGCCTTAAGCGGCACCAACGTGGCCTACCTCAACCCCCTCTCCACAGACCTGTTCGGCCAACATCTGCAGGCCCAACTGGCACAAGACGGCGTGCAGCTGCCGGGAGGCCACAGCCCCCAGCCGACTTCGCTGGCCGTAGTGCAAATCAGTGACGGCCAGCCCAGCTACGGCTTTTACCGCGACAGCATCGCCGACCGTGACTACACGGTAGACGGCGTGCTGGCGCTGCTGGCGGCCCAGGCACCGGGCGTGCTGCACACGGGCTCGCTCTTGCTGGTGCCGCCCGAGCACCACAAAGTGCTGGCTGTACTGCGCGGCGCCAAGGCACTGGGCTGGACCATCAGCGTCGATGTGAACCTGCGCCCAAGGGTTGCGCCCGATCTGGCGGCCTATGTGCGGGCCGTGCACGAGGTTGCGGCCCTGGTCGACTGGCTCAAAGCCAGCGACGAAGACTTGGGCGTCCTGGGTTTTGACCGGGTTGAGCGCAATAACTCGGCGCACATGGCAAGCCATTTCACCGCGCAAGGTGCCACGCGCGTGGCGCTGACCTTTGGTGCCAACGGCGCCTGGCTGCAGGTAGACGGCCAAAGCGCCGAGCAGGCAGCGCCGGCTGTGGCGGTGGTAGATACCGTGGGCGCCGGCGACACTTTCTGGGGGAATTGCCTGGCTGACTGGGCTTTGGCGCCAGCGGGCGCTGCCGAACGGGTGGCGACCACCTTGCAGCAAGCCATGTATGCTGCAGCCATCAACTGCACCCGGGCCGGATGCCAACCGCCAACGCAGGCAGAGCTTTCTCGCGGCGGCCTACAGGTCAAACCGAGACCAAGCCAACTCCCTGTTTGAGGGCCAACGAATCTGGCAGACCCAAACCAATGACGCCCCGCAACAGTCACATATCAAACTTGGTTCAGATCGCCTGTGCTGCCAGCCTCTTGGCCGCCCCGGCATGGGCCTGGAATCCGTTTGCCAAGACAAAGACTTTCCAAGAGGTAAAGTTGTCGGCCGCGGAATGGCAGAGGGTTGAATTAAGGGCTGGTTGGGCCGCCGACTCCGACAAAAACCTGCTCATTGAAATCAGCAACCGACTGCCGGGACCGCTGGCCTGCCATGGTGCGCTGGTGACCCTGCAGAGCGGGGACATCATTCAGCGTGCCTTCACACCCTACCTCTACATTCCCCCCGCCGCCACCAAGCAGGCCGGTGTCAATGGCGTCAAAAAAGGTCTGATGAAAAGCTACACCCTGACCTGTAGTTGCTGGAAAAAAGAAGGTGATGCAGCTTGCGTTGACCCAGGAAAAAAATAAAACGCGGGCAGGTCACTGAGCAGCCTCAGCGGCCCAAACCGCCCACCCACCGGACAATACCCTCGGCCATCGGTGCCACCGCAGCCGGGTCCATGATGGCCCCTGCCAGCACATGCTGACCTTTGCTCTGGCTGTAGCCCACTGGCACCAGTTGTTTTAGGGGCGAGCCGAGCCGGGCAAAGGCTGCCTTGATGCGGGCCGGGCTCACCGTCTGGTCCTGCTCGCTGTAGTGCACCAGCACCGGCGCTTGAAACCTGGCCAGATCGCTGGCACGCACCGTCTTGACCAGGGCCATCATCGGAAACACCGCGCGGGTCGGGTAGCGCGTGGTCCAGGCCAGTGCCTCAGCCTCTGACTCTGGCACCCAGCCCCGGCTCTCGCCCGCCATAGTCAGCACCAAGCGGCGGCCCCAGGGCCAGTTCACCATCTCGCCACGCCAGTCTTTAGGGCCAAAATTGGGCGATAGGAACACATGGGCTGCTACCTGGCTACCTAGCGCTGAGGTGCCCAGCCAGGTCGCCAGCGTGGCGCCGGTGGAGCAGCTGATCAGCAGCACCTTGTCACCAAGCAATTGGCCTATGCGCAGGGCCTCTACGGTGTCGGCCATCCAGTCTTGCGGCAGCGCTTTAGCCATCGCTTGGCCACCGCGACCGTGCCCGGTGAGCCGGGCATAGAAAACGTGGGCGCCCAGCGCCTGCGCCACCACCTCGGCCAGCGGCGCGGTCTCCAGCCGGCTGGCACTAAAACCATGCAGGTACACCACCGCCCAAGGTCGGCGCTGCCGGTCGGCACCTTGCCAAACGATGCCCTTGTTGGTGCCGGGGCGCAGGTCGGTGAAAGCCGCCTCGCTGGCTTGCAACCAGCCATCCAGCTCAGTCAGATCAACAGGTGGCGGTGCGCGAGGGGTTGGCGCTGTTGGCCCGGCCCGTGAACCGGACAGGCTCACGCCTTGCGCGCCTTCCAGCCGCCCCACAACACCAGCAAGCCAGGGATCAGGATCATGGCCCAGATGATTTTGTCCAGGTGCGCTTTAACGAAGGGCATATTGCCAAAGAAATAACCGACAGTGATGATCCCCACCACCCACAAGGCGCCGCCCGTCACGTCATAAAACGTGAACTTGGACCGCGTCATGCGCGCCACCCCCGCAACAAAGGGGGCAAAAGTGCGCACAAACGGCATGAAGCGCGCCGCCACGATGGTGATGCCGCCGTAGCGCTCATAAAACGTATGGGTCCGGTCAAAGGCGGCTTTGTTGAACAGGCGCGAATCCTGCCACTGGAACACTTTGGGCCCAATACGACGGCCCAAGGCGTAATTGGTTTGGTTGCCCAGCACGGCCGCCACCAGCAGCAGGCTCACCGACAGGGGGTAGCTCATCAGCCCGACCCCGCACATCGCACCCACCACGAACAGCAGCGAATCACCGGGCAAAAACGGCATCACCACCACACCGGTCTCGACAAAAATGATCAAAAACAGCAGGGCGTAGACCCAAAGGCCATAGTCGCGGACAAAGGCCTCCAGGTACTTGTCTACATGGAGGATGAAGTCGAGCAAAAAGGTGATGAGTTCCATGGCTACGGATTATCTGTCGGTGATAAAGCCCTCGGAAAAGCCTTTGAAGATATACTTTTAAAAAATGTATATTTAACAAAGGGTGCTTATGCAAGTTTCAAAATGGGGCAATTCACTGGCGGTGCGCTTTCCAGCCAGTCTGGTGCAGGCGCTTGATCTGAAAGAAGGTGAAGAGGTTGACCTGCACCTGGTTGGTGCCAGGTCTTTTGAAGTGGTCAAAAAGCCTTCCGTCACTGAGCTGTTGTCGCGGCTACGCGAACTGCGTGGCCGTCTGCCGGCCAATTTTCATTTTGACCGACTGGAAGCCAATCAGGACAAGGACCTGCCTTGAGCAAGCCATTTGTCGACAGTAACGTCATTCTGTACCTGCTGTCTGGGGACACTGCAAAAGCCGACCGGGCGCAGGACATCGTCGCTGCTGGCGCGATCATCAGCGTGCAGGTGCTCAACGAAGTGACGTCCGTTTGCCACCGCAAGCTCAAGCTGCCATGGCATGAAACAGAGGCGCTTCTTATGACCGTCAAAGCCGCTTGCGAAGTCGTACCACTCACCCTGACATCGCATGAGAAAGCCGTTACGCTAGCGAAACGATTCAACCTGTCTTTCTATGACGCACACATTGTGGCTTGCGCCGCACTGTCGGGCGCGCAACGGCTACTGACTGAAGACTTACAGGATGGCTTGAAGATAGAGACGCTCTCGATCCACAACCCATTCAAACTTTAGGCTTGGGCGCACGCGCAGCTTCTTGGGTTTAGGCCGCACGAGCGGATTATTCAGCGCGTTTTGCAAATCTGAGTGCGGTTCGACCTGGTCCGCGAATGGGCCCATTTCCGCCAACGAAGGCCGCCGCGTGACAGCGTGTCGCAAGGTGATACGCCCCTGCAGGTCATAAAGGCTTTGCAAATGGGGTTTTGCCGCATGACCCATTCCGACGATTGCAGTGCCAAAGCGTTGTGCCATTTGACTGGATAGTCGCGTTCAGCTTACTTTAATCCCGTCGAAGCGATGCCTGTTGTGATGTGTTTTTGCAGAAAGAGGAACACCAAAACGACTGGCGCCAGTGTCATAACAGTCATCGCCAACAGGTAATGCCACTGGGTATCAAGCTCACCTTGGAAGCTCGCCAAACCAAGCTGAAGCGTGAAAACTTCTTCCCGATTCAGCACAATCAGGGGCCATAAAAAATCGTTCCACCGCCACATGACCGAGAAAATACCGAGGACAGCCAGCGCCGGTACCGCCAGCGGCATGATGATCCGCCAATAAATCCGCCACTCCGAAGCACCATCCATCCGAGCAGCATCAATCAACTCATCGGGTATGGTGAGCATGTATTGACGCAGCAAGAAGACCCCGGTTGGCGTTGCGACGGGCGGAAGAATCACACCCCACAATGAATTGGTAAGCCCCAGTGAAGTGATCACCAGGAAGGATGGAATCAAAATAACGGAGACGGGGACCATCAAGGTTGACAGGACCAGCACGAAGATGGCGTTCCGACCCCGGAAGGAGTATTTGGAGAGCGCAAAGGCACACATGGAGTTGACCAGCAGCGTCAGCAGAGTCGCCGTGATGGTCACAAACAAACTATTGCCCAGAAAGCGATCAAAACGCATGCGCTTCAGTGGCTCGGTGTAGTTCTCCCAAGCAAGTGTAATTTCCCGGACTGGTCTGGCTTGGTCCATCTTCAGCTGCACTGGCTCTGCTCCAGGCTGAGCAGGATCAATGAAAAAACCGACCAATCCGATCCGACGCGACAAGGCCAGCTCGCGCGCCGAGCCGTCGGGTTGAGCAACCAGATAAGCGGGTAACGCCGTATCCCGACCCGCCACACGGATCTCTTTTTGGCCCATCGGCAAAAATGAGGGTGGGAATTCCTGCAAGGCCGTTTTAGTTTTCAAGGAAGAAGCACCCAGCCATAGGGCCGGGCCAAACATGAGGACGACACCCAAAAACAAGAAGCCGTAACTCAACCAATCAGTAAGGCTCATTTTGCCTTTTTGGCGGGTTCGGGTGAGGGCCTTGATCAGCATTACTTGTCCTTCCCGTGATAGGAAATCCGAAGTTGCATCAGAGTCAACAACATCAATACGAAAGCGACCAAGAGGGACGCAGCAGCGGCCAAACCCAAAAGGTGAACTTGATTGGCGAATGCGGTCTCGTAGATGTACTGAACAATATACTGGGTCGCCGTTCCAGGACCTCCGCCTGTCAGGATGAAGACCTCCTCGAAGGCTTGCACGCCACGAATCAGGCTGAGGATAAGGACAACCAATAGCGCCGGCAACAGCAGCGGCATGGTGACACGCCAAAAGGTACGTCTCGCAGAGGTACCGTCGATTTCAGCAGCCTCGTACAGTTCATGGGGGATTGCTTGCAGCCCTGCCAGAAGAATGAGCGTGTAGAAGCCCATGTGTGACCAGACCGACACGAACACGGTCCAAAAAAATGACCAAGATGCATTGTGTAGAAAGGCAATCCGTTCGCCGCCCGTCCACACAATCAGGGCGTTGAGAAGGCCATCGGGCTGTAGAACCCACTTCCAGATCAGCGCGACCACTACCGGCGACAAGAGAACCGGGAAGAAAAAAACCGCTCTGAAGAAACCCCGTCCTTTTATCTTCCCATTGAGCAGCAATGCGGCGACTACCGAGAGCAGCACCATGGCGCCCACCTGCAGAGACACAAACAAGATAGAGTTATGCACGGCGCGCCAGAACCGATCCTGCTTGCAGGAATTCGCATCAACAAAGCTCGCGCAGTCCAGCAATGCACGGAAGTTGTCCAGGCCGACAAAAGGACGCTCCTGTATCAGGAGGCGATTAGAGCCAGATAAAGCGTACCAGATGTTGAGCGCCATGGGTAATGCCACGAACAACCCAAAAAAAATGAGATTGGGCGCGACAAATACGTAGGCCATCCCCTTGATGCCAATCCGGCGTTGGAGCGCAGAAAAAAAAGGCTCCACCGCCTGCATCGCAAACCCGTAGGCCCGCACGGGCCACGGGTCTGTGTTGTGCGACTTCAATCGATTCATGCGCAAAGGGATGGACTTTCTCAGCCAGAGATTAAGGAATCTTTATGCCCTTCGCCGCAAATCCTTCGACCACGTCCGACTGCATTCTGGTGTAGGAATCATTGAGCGACATCTCGTTGTTGATGGCCTGATTGACGCGGGATATGATCGCATTGAACATGATGCGATTGTGCTCATACCCCTGGAGTTGAAACGCGATGGGCGAGGTGAGCGCCACCTGTTCGACCGCCACTGCCAAAGATTTCTTCACGTTGGAATCATCGGTCTGGTAAGCGACGCCTTTCTTGGCAAGACCCGCGTGCGCAGGCAAAAACAAGGTTCTGGCGTGGTATTCCTGATAAACCGGTTCAGACGCGAAATACTCCAGCACGCGAGCAACCTCACGCGGGTGCTTGCTGGCCTTGATGGGCACCAAAGCAGCACCGCCAGGCATTCCTGTGCAACCGACCGTGCCGCAGGGGTTGGGAACTGCCTGCCAGTTGAAGCTCTTGCCAATCGTCTTGGCAAATTGCGGCAACTGCCAAGTCCCGCTCATGTAGAAAACCACCTGGGCATTGGCAAACTCGTCGTTGGCGCCGCGGTATGTGGTGCCCCCTGCCGAGCCCCAATGGGCTTTTGACATGGTGCCGTTACCGTGCCAGTCGTAGACCTTCTTCATCGCCGACTTGAATCCATCGTCCATCAGAGCCGGCTTGTCGCCATCCAGCATCTTGCCACCCATGGAGATCGCCAGCCCAGAGACACGGTGGCCGGAACGGTCAAAGGCGATGGGGTAAGGCGCCTTGACCTTGTCTGCAACAGCTTTGCTGGCCTTGGCCCAATCGTCCCAGGTCGCTTTGGGGCCAGGCAGTGGAATGCCAGCTTGCTCGAACAAGGTTACGTTAACGAACGGGATGGTCAGAGCCAGCTGGCTCATGACGCCGTAGATGCCATTTTTGCTTCCTCCGGACGGGCGAAACCAGGGCAAGGTGGAGGCAAAGTTTTCGTCGAAATAAGCGGCGTTTTTCAGGTACGGACGCACATCGAGATAATGCCTTGCCAGGCCGCCAAGATCGGTCACGCGTGCTAGGTCAGGGCCTTGGCCGCTGTCGAGCAAAGCCGGCAGTTGCTCGACGATAGATTTATAGGGAACCCGGTCAAGCACCACCTTGATGTCGGCGTTCTGCTTTTCAAACCGGTCTAGCAGATCGCGCAAGACCTCACCTTCGTTGCCATCGGAGTACCACATGATTCGGACCTGCGTCGGTGGCGCGGTCTGGGCGTTCGCCGGGCCCATAAAGCCAAAGACAACAAGGGTTGTGGCACCGAAGACAGCCAGCGAAGCTGCTGCTGTTTTAATTCGCGTAAACATAGTTTTTGCTCCTGAATTTTTGACGTTCTGACCTGGATTTTTTGGTTTTCAATGTCCGACTGGACTCGGCCGTGGGGGGGGTGGCGGTCACGGGTTAGGCTTCATGGCCACCTCCGTTCCAGTGCGCAGGAAGACATGCACTTTGCCTGCGATGGGCTTGATAAAAATTGTGCTGCCTACGCGGATAGCCGTCTGATCGTTGAGCGCAATCGTCAAGGCCGCTGCGGAGGGCAGAGTTCCGTGCACGTAGCTTGTGTTGCCAAGTTGCTCAACCACGGACACTTCCAGCGGCCAGTCCTGAGCAGTACCCAAGGCCAGGTGTTCCGGGCGGATGCCGATGGTGACTGGTGTCTGCGCTTGCAGCTGGCCGAGTGGCAGGTGGGCGGCTGACAACGCCAGGCCTTCGGCACTGATGTGTGGCGGCTCGTCTGGGCTATGGGCCACCGTGGCACCTAGAAAATTCATCCGTGGGGAGCCAATAAAACCCGCGACGAATCGGTTTGCCGGGTTGTTGTAGAGATCCAGTGGTCTGCCAACCTGCTCCACCTGCCCGTCCCGCAAGACAACAATTTTGTCTGCCATGGTCATGGCTTCCACCTGGTCATGTGTCACATAG
>JBIKZZ010000004.1:0-33661 GCA_044354435.1 Rhodoferax sp.
CGGCTTGCCACCCTCGGGCCAAGGGCGTAAAGCAGCGCCCAAGCGCAAGGTGGAAGCACCACCCAGCCCGTCTGGGCAAGGCGACCTGTTTGCCTGAACCGCACAACCCAGTGTATGAAGAGCGACTTCAAAGGCAATAAACAATCTCTGCCCAGCAAGCTCTGCGCAGTGTGCGGGCGCACCATGACGTGGCGCAAGGCATGGGCCAAAAACTGGGACTCGGTGTTGTACTGCTCCGATGCCTGCCGAGCCAAGAAGACCAACAAAAAAGCACCGTAACAGGCGCGAATCCAGTCATCGCTCTGGGCGTTCAGCTCGGTGCAGAGTCCTCTGCGCTGCAAGACTTCGAACCTTCGCAAGACGTGGTGCGGATGGCCGAAGTAATTGAAGAGCCGACGCATGTTTGGTCAACCAGCCAATGCATCGCAGTGGTCCTGGCGGCAATGCCCAGTCACCATGCACCTGCTCGGCTTTGACGACGGGGTGGACCCGCAGCGGCAGCGGGCAGGCTGATAGCCGTTTTCAAGCCATCTTGCGCATCGGCTCGGGCAATTGCACCTCATCCCCCAAGTTCAGGCAAATTTTGTCGAGCACGTGGATGAAGGTTTCGACATCCTTGGCTGGGATGTCCTTGAGCATGCGTTGCAAAAATTCCAGACGGATGCCCATGATGCGTTTGACCTGGGTATTACCTTTGGGTGACAGCTTGACCCGCACCATGCGCGCGTCAAGGGAGTCCGGCGCCCGAACGATCAGCGCCTGGCGTTCCAGTTCCTTGAGCTGGCGGGTAATCGAGCCGGGGTCGACCCGAATCATCTGGATCAGGCTTTTCTGGCCTATGCCGGGCTGCAGGTGGATCAGAAATAACAGACGCCAGGCCGGCGCGCGCATCCCGGTCAGGGTCTCAAACTCCTGGATGCTGGCGTTATAGGCCTTGCCCAGCCGCAGAAATACCGAGGTGTGCTGGAGCGAGTCGTCAAGAAAAGGCTGATTCATGGTCGCCCGACTGTAACTGCAGCCCCCCACCCTTCGGCTTCTGTCAGTTCAGTACCGGCGTTCGGTGCTCCCCTTGCAGCCGGTCGCCCTCAATCCAACAAGCATGGGTGCCCACCCCCATGCGTTCGGGCAGGATGATGCGCGCCACAGGGCCTGCCGCGATGTCGTCGGCGCGCAGCACCATGATTTCGGACGTGTTGGCGTTCATGTCGGCCATCATGGTGATGACATAGCCGTCATCTTCCGCGCGGGCGTTGATGGCGCGTGCCACCTGTGGTTCGCTGCCGTAGCGGCCCGGGCCATATTCGTAACGGGCGGTCTTGCCGCTGAGCAGGTCAAATCGCTTGAGCCCGGAGAACAGCCAATCCCCTTTTTTGTACAGCACGTTGTAGCTGTAGCGGTAGGGCCGGCCGACGTAGTCGTTGCTGCACACCGGGAACTCGCTGATTTCGTCATCCAGGCGTTCCTCGACGGTGCGGCCGGTCTTGAGATTGAAACGCCAGCGGTGCATCAGCGTCGGGTTGTTGTGCTTGTCCAAGTTGGCGCGAATACGCTCATAGATGTTGCCCGCAGCGTTGACCGGCACCGTCTGGTACTTCGGCATGATGCAGCCATCCATGATCACCTCATCGCCGGCCTCATGGCAGTTGGTGATGTGCAAGATATAGCAGGGTGAGGCCTCAAACCAGCGCACGGATGCTTTGTTGCCATAGCGCGGCAGCACCCCAAAGCGGGCCGGCTGGTCGCGGTTGAAGATCAGTTTGTGTTCGCCGCGTTTGAGCCCCTCGGGCTCGAAATAGAGCGGAAGGTCGTGCAACACTGTGAAGTTCTGCGTGATGCCGAGGTCATGTGGCCAGCGGGAGCCCGGCAGTTCAATGGGCACGTAGTGCACCAGTTTGTTGTTGCGATCGATGATGCCGTAGTTCATGTAGGGCGGCTTTTCAGGGTAATTGAAAAACATCATCTCGCCGGTGAAATTGTCTACCTTGTAGTGCGAGGCCACGCCCTCGGGCACGCTGCGCGCCCAGGCCGGGTCGGGCCCCAGCGTCTCCAGGGTGATTGGGTCCAGGCGCCAGGGCTCACTGCCTTGCGACATGCTGGCGAGCAGCTTGCCGGCGTGGCATTTGATGTCCGTGCCGGCGTTGTCTTTCATCGCGCCCATGGCGCCCCAGCCCCGTCGCGCCGCCAGGTCAGGCCGCAGCATGCCCGGCCACAGTGAGCGGCCGGCGGCCTGCTCCGCTAAAAAGCCGGTGGTGCGAACAAAGCGGTTGCGGTAGGTCGCCTTGCCGTTTTCGAACAGCATCGCGTGCAGCATGCCATCGCCGTCAAACGGGTGGTAGACACCCATCGGTTCGTGGACCTGGTTGTGGTGATTGCGAACGAACATGCCATGCAGGTCACGCGGTATCTCGCCGATCACCTGCAAACTCTCGGTGTCGGCGTTGTATTCCCGCGCGTTGGAGGCGTAGGGCCCGCTCAGGTAGGGGTTGTCGTTGTCAGGGTTGATGGTGAGGCGAACCTCATTGACGATGTCGAGCATGGGTGGCGCCTTTCGGGCTTATTGCGTGTGCGTTGTTTGGGTGCGTCATTTGGGTGCCGTTGGGGTGTCGGGCCGGTGTTGCCCGGCTCATCCGGTCAGCACCCAGTTGGCCAGCGTGCGGGCGAGCTCCGTCGGCTTTTCCATGGGGACCAGGTGGCCGGCGCCTTGGATCTGCACCTGCTGCGCACCCGGGATGGCCATGGCGTAGGCCATGACCTCGGGTGTGAAGGCCTGGTCGTGGGAACTGCTGACGATCAGGGTGGGTCGGCGTCCATCCAGCAGGGTGGATCGATCTGGGCGTGACATCGTGGCACGAATGTGTGCGCTGAACCGCGCGGCGCCATAGTCGCGCACCATGGCCCTGCGCGCTGCCATCAGGGCTTCATTGCCGAGGCTGTCCGGATGGAACGCATTGGCCG
The DNA here is from genome assembly GCA_044354435.1 of Rhodoferax sp. Taxonomy (GTDB): domain Bacteria; phylum Pseudomonadota; class Gammaproteobacteria; order Burkholderiales; family Burkholderiaceae_C; genus Rhodoferax. Next base: position 2,956 of record JBIKZZ010000004.1, read on the forward strand.
CCTGGGCATCGATCATCTCAAAGTAGCGGCCCTGCGCCACCGCCTCCAGTGCCACCTGGCGTTTGGCCGCCGCCGCCGGGCTTTCGCCAGCGGGCGAGGTGCAAATCATGGCGATGCCCTGCACCCGTTCAGGCACGGCCGCCAACAGGGCCATCGCCACGTAACCGCCAAACGAGAAGCCGGCCAGCCAAAAGCGCTCGGGCAGCGCCGGCAGCAGGGCCTGCGCGATCTCATCCACCGAGGTCAGCGCCGGGTTATCCAGGGCCATACCCAACACATCGGGCGGTAGCTCGGAGACGACCTGGTCAAACACCGCCCGGGTGTTGTTCAAGCCGGGTATCAGCACCAGAGAAGCGGTCATGGAAAAGCTTTCATTCATTGCCCCTGCGTGATCGGTCTGCACCAACAGGGTTTTTACGAGGCGCTGGCGAGTGCCCGGTCCAGAAAGTCGTGGACCACCCGGTGGTATTCCTCATGGCGTTCGCCCCAACCGTAATGGCCCACACCCTTCATCTCATGGAACTCGCCGCGCGGCATCATCTGCGACATCTGCCTCATCACTGAAGCTGGGCAGGTCAGGTCCAGTTCGCCAGCAATGCACAAGACAGGCATGCGCAGGCGGGCAGGCACGTCGTCTTCCAGGTACTGGGTAATCGCCTGGATCGCTTTCTGGAATGTGGCACCCTTCATCATGCGGATGTTGTAAAGCGCATGGTCGAGCGCCGGGTCAGAGGCGCCTGGGCCCATCATGGTCCGCAGCAGGGCGGGCGCATAGTCTGCAATCGATTGCCCCTGGGTCAGCGGCGCCACACGGGTTCGCAAGAAGTCCTCCTGCCATTGCTGGCCGGAGTGGTTGAAAGTGTGGGCCGTGGCGGACAGCACCAGGGCCTGAATACGCTCGGGCTGCTGGTCGGCCACCTTCTGCGCCACCATGCCGCCCATGCTGTGACCAAGCATCACGTTGTGGCGCGTGCAGGTCGCGTCGATCAACCGATTGACCATCTCGGCCATCCCGGCAATCGTGACTGACCCGGGCACCTCAGAAATGCCGTAGCCCGGCGCGTCACAGGCGACCACCCGAAAGCCATGCGCGACAAAGCGTTCGATCGTGAACCGGAAATACTCCTTTGATCCGTAGGCGCCGTGCAACAGGTAGAGCGTGGTGTCGGATTCGCCGCTGACCATGTAGTCAGGAAGTCGGTAGGCGCGCATGGTGCTTTTCCTTTTCATTGTTTATGGCAATGAATATTTTAAGGTCATGCCTTTCCCGCTGTCAAAGAATCTAAGTTCTGTTGGGCCATTTTTAGTGGTCGACTATTCATTTGGCTTTGCTGCCATTGAATTAACAGTTGTCAAAAGCAACGATTTACGCTAAATTGATTTGGTCAAGGGCATCCGCCCTCCCTATCTGCCTGAAACCGAAAGGACCCGCCATGTTTTTTTCGCCCTTGAAGCGACTGCTCGCCTGTGCTGCCCTGTCTGCTTTGGCGCTCAGTGCCACCCTCGCCAACGCCCAGGGATTCCCGACCAAGCCCATCCTGCTGATTAACCCGTATCCGCCGGGCGGCTTTGCGGACAACGTCGCGCGGATCGTGGCGCAGGAGGCCGGCAAAATCCTGGGGCAGAACATCGTGCTCGAAAACCGTCCGGGGGCCAGCGGCAAGATCGGGCTCGATGCTGTGCTCAATGCGCCCAAGGACGGCTACACCATCGGCTTGGGCGTGCCAGGTTCCCTGTCCCTGTTTCCGGTGACCGATCCCAAGTACGCTGATCTGCACACGCGCTTCAGCCCGATCACGCTGGCAGTGCGGGGTTATCTGGCCCTGGCGATCAACCCGGCGGTGGTGCCGGCGCGCAATATCCGTGACTTCGCGGCCTGGCTCAAGGCCAATGAGGGCTCGACGTCGTTTGGTTCGGCAGGGCAGGGCACGAGCTACCACCTGTGGGCGGAGGCTTTCAACATGGCCGCGGGCGTGTCGCCAGTGCATGCGCCCTACAAGGGCGAGGCCCCGGCCTTGACGGATTTGCTGGGGGGCCAGATCAGCTACATGCTGGTGACCGGCGCAGCCAAGCCCCATGTCGACTCGGGCAAGCTCTTGGTGCTGGCCAGCACAGGTGCTGAGCGCTGGACCGCCCTCTACCCCTCGGCCCCTACCTTCAAGGAGTCGGGCTACCCGCAGGTAGAAAGCAGTGGCTGGCTGGCTTTTCTCGCGCCAGCCGGGGTGCCCGCCGACGTGATTGCCAAGCTGAACTCGGCCCTGGTGCAATCGCTCAAGACCCAGGCCGTCGAAAAGGCTCTGGCCAGCCAGGGTTACAGCGTGGTCGGGAGTTCGCCTGAGTTTTTGCTGGAAACGACCAAACGGGAAGGCGACACTTTGCGCACTGTGATCAAGTCGCGGGGCATCAATTTGCAGTGATGGTAGGCGCACGCCATTCAAATCGCGACCGTCATGCCGCCGTCGATCACCATCACCTGCCCGGTCATGAAGGCCGAGGCCTCGCTGGCCAGAAACACCGCGGCGCCCATCAGGTCTTCTGGTACGCCCCAACGCTTCATAGGCGTGCGGTTGCAAATCCAGTCGTATTTGCCTGGCTGCGCCCGGAACACGGTATTGATGTCGGTGGCCATATAACCCGGCGCGATGCAGTTGACCGTGACACCCCGCATCGCCAATTCAGAGGCCATGCCGCGCGCCAGCCCTTCCAGACCGGCCTTGGCGGTGATGTAGGGCGTGTTGGTGCCGCGGCCGATGCGGGCGTTGACCGACGAGATCATGATGATCCGGCCCCAGCCCCGGGCGGCCATACCGGCGGCGGCTTTGCGCGACAGGCGAAAGCAGGAGTCCAGCGCCACATTCATTGACAGGCGCCAGTCGTCGTCCGAAATGTCAAAAAAATCTCGCGGCACGCCAAAGGCCGCGTTGTTGATCAAGATGTCGAGTTTGTCAAAACGAGCGACGATGTCATCGATGGCCGCATCAGCGGTCTGTCGGTCACAGACATCGAACGCGGCGATAGCCGCCCGGCCGCCAGCGGCTTCGATATCTGCTTGCCGGGCAGCCAAGGTGGCGGCATCTCGCCCATTCAGCACGACCAAGGCGCCTTCATCGGCCAGCGCCCGGGCCATAGCGAACCCCAGGCCACGTGAGGCGCCAGTGACCAGAGCCACGCGCCCTTTGAGTGAAAAAAGCTGGCTCATGGTGAATAAGCTCCGGGTTTTAACAAGGGGCTGGGCGCCCTGCAGCGCTCAGGCCGAAAACAAAGGCGCGGCGTCTGGGGTGTAGCGGGCCACGCCAACTGGGTCAAGTTCGATCCCCAGGCCGGGTTTGTCCGGGATGGGCAGCATCCCGTCGGCGTCGAGCACAAAGGGCTCGCGCAGAATGCCGTCCACGTATGGGCTGCCCCCGATGAACTCCACCAGGTCTACGCCAGGGAATGCTGTGGCCAATTGCAGGTCTGCCGCCACGCCCAAGGCGGTGTTCCAGCCGTGGCCGACGTAGCGCACGCCATGGTCCTGCGCCATCCAGACGATGCGGCGCTGTTCGCTGATGCCGCCCACCTTGGTCACATCGGGTTGCACGATGTCAAAGGCACCGCGCTCCAGCCAGGGCTGAAACGACTGGCGCCGCGTGAGCACCTCGCCACCGGCGATCGGCACCGGACTGGCCCGCCTCAGGGTACAAAAATCTTCCAGCGCATCGGGTTTGAGGGCTTCTTCAAACCAGCCGACCTGGTAGTCGGCCAACATGTCGGCGGTACGCAGGGCCCACTTCAAACCCTGCGGCCAGTGGGCGTCGCTGGCGCCGGGGTCGACAAACAACTGCACATCGGGGCCCAGGGCATCACGGGTGGCGGCGATGATGGCGCGGTCCAGCCCAGCGTCGTGGGTCCGGCCAAACGGCCCCCAGCCGACCTTGAAGGCCGTGAAGCCGCGCGCCTTGAAGGGCGCCACGACATCGTGCATGCGCTCGGGCATCTCCATCAACAGTGAGCAATAGGGGCGCACCCGCTCGATGTAGCGGCCACCCAACAAGCTACCTACCGACAACCCGGTGACCTTGCCCAGGATGTCCCACAGCGCAATGTCGATGCCACTGATGGTGTGCGTCAGCGTGCCGCCGCGTCCCATCCAGAAGGTGTTCTGGTGGAGTTTTTCGGTCACACGTTCGGGCTGGAGCGCGTTTTCACCGCGAAACAGCGGCTCCAGCACCTGCAGCGCCGCCTGTACCAAGCGGCCATCGGTAAAAACGCTGCCGTAACCGGTGATGCCAGCATCGGTGTGAACGGCGATCAAGGCGTGGATCGAGTCTTCGGGCCGGATTTCGGCCGACCAGCCGCCCTTGGGACTTTCGCCAAACAAAGGGGCGGCCACAATGGAGCGGATGCGCACCGGAGACAGCGATCTGGATGGGTTTTGTCCGGGTGTCAACATGGCTGCACGCTTTCTTGGTGGTTCAGGAGACCTTCGCCTGGCTCTCAGATCGACGACGGGCGATGATGTTTTCCAGATCGACCTTGTGGATCTCGACGTCAATATGGTCGCTGATCGCAAGGGCCATGTCGGTCACATTCCCAGACTGGAATACGGCAATCAGGGTGTTGTGTTCTTCCACGATGTCCAGCATGGGTTTGCCCAATGCAGAAAGCCCGAAGATGATGGTCATCTGGCGCGCCAGCATTTCCCACATATCGCTCAGCACCGCATTGCCGGCGAAGCCTGTCAGTGTGCGGTGAAACTGGGTATCGGCGGTGGCAAAACCAAACACATCGTTGGCGGCGGCGCGGGCCTTCATCTCATCCACAATGGCCTGCAGGGCGCCAAGGCTGGTGGCGTCATTGCGGCCCAGACGGATCGCCCGGGTGACGGCGGTGGTTTCCAGAGCCACGCGAACCTCTATCAACTGATCAATGCGTTCCGGCGTCACCGGCGTCAGGCGGATACCCTTGTAAGGCTCGTTGATGACGATGCCCTGGCTCTCCAACACGCGCAGCGCCTCGCGCACCGGGACCCGGCTCACCCCCAAGCGCTGTGCCAGCTCGGTCTCAATGATGCGGTCACCCGGCAGAATCAGACCTTCAGCGGCGGCGCCGACCAAGGCCTCGATCACTTGCTGCGCCAGGGTGCGGGGCTGCAGTTTGGCCAACGAGGAGGCCAACGCGTCCTGTGGCGCAGCAGGGGCAAGACCAGGGCGGTTCAAGACGAGTGGAATCATATGGATATTGTATACTTTTATAAAGTATGCTATTGTTTGCGGCATCGTTGTTAGTCCCCTACCGATTCAGGAGCCTGTCAGATGCAGTTTGTCAAAAGTCGAGTCCAGTGCGACATCGATTTCGACCGTCCAGGGCGACAGTCGGGCTTTCTGCGGGCACCTCACTCCACCAACACCTCGGGCTGGGGTACGGTCCAGATCCCGATTTATGTCCTGAAAAACGGCACTGGCCCGACCCTGCTGCTGACCGGCGGGGTGCATGGCAATGAATATGAAGGCCAGATCGCTATCTCAAGACTGGCCCAGTCCATCAAGCCCGAGGAGATTTCCGGCCGTTTGATCCTGATGCCCTCGGTCAACACCCCGGCAGCGCTCAACCACAACGGCACCCGGATGTCGCCGCTCGACGGTCGGGACCTCAACCGCTGCTTCCCGGGCAATCCAACTGGCACCTTCTGCGACATGCTGGCGCACTTCATCGACAGCAACATCCTGCCGCACGTCGATGTTGCCGTTGACATGCACACCGGCGGCCATTCCGCCGAATTTGCCTTGTGCACCGTGATGCACGATATCGACGACCCCGAACTGCGCCGCAAAACACTGGCGGCCGCAGCGGCGTTCGGGGCACCCTTCAATGTGATTTTTTCAGGCGTGGACGAAGGCGCCACCTTGACCGCAGCGGTAGAGCGACGAAAAATCCTGTGCCTGGGCACTGAAATTGGCGGCTGGGGCCGGGTCAGTGTGGAGGCCTTGCGCATCGGCGAGCGTGGCATACGCAACCTGCTGCGTCATTTGGGCATGGTGGCGGGGACGCCCGAGACGGTCCAAAAAGATGGCTCGCCTGGCGTTCGGCATATGGTGGTTCCCACGCCCTCCTGCTACAGCTTTGCGCCCAGTGGCGGCATCTTCGAACCTCGCCATTTGGCGGGGGACTTGGTGACCAAGGGGCAAACCGCCGGTTGGTTGCACTTTGTGGAGGACCTCGACCATGCGCCGAACGAGATCTTCTATGAAACCAGCGGCGTGCTGTGGGCGGCGTGCGGACCCGGACGGGTGCTGCGCGGCGACTGTGTGGCAGTCGTAATGCAAGCGTATGAAGAACCTAAAGCCTGAGGCAGGCCAAGAAAAATGTCCTTCACGGACATCCATGATCCAACCCTAGGAGACTGATGTGATGAAAAAAACTTACCTTACTCTTGCAATGTCTGCATTGCTCATCCTGACCGGCGCGGGACCGGCACACGCCCAGAAAAAAGGCGGTGACGTCGTCATTGCCATGACAGGGGCGCCGCCCTCGCTGGACCCACATGCCACCTCGGCCCAGGTGGCGCGCAATGTGAATCTGCATATTTTCGAGACGCTGTATGCCCGCGACGAGGGCGCGCGCCCGGTACCCGATCTGGCCGAAGGGGTCACCATCTCGGCCGACGGCCTGAGCTATGTTTTCAAGCTGCGCACCGGTGTCAAGTTCCACAACGGTAAAGAGATGGGGCCGGCCGACGTGGTGGCCTCGCTGGAGCGCTACCGCAAGGCAGGTGCATCAGCCAGCCTGATCGGGGCCATCGACAGTGTCAGCGCCAGCGGGGCGAGCCAGGTAACCATCAAACTCAAATCCGTGCAGTCGACATTTCTGGGCAATCTGTCGAGCCCACGCGCGCCGATTGCCATCATGCCGGCGGAGGAAGCCGCCAAGGAAATGGGCAAAGCCGCCTCCATCGGCACAGGGCCGTTCAAGTTCGTCGAATACAAACCGGACAGCCATGTCAAGGTGGCGCGCTTTGACGACTACAAGCCCAACCCCGCCTACAAGGTGCGCGACGGCTTTGCGGGCGCCAAGATCGCCTACGTGGACAGCGTGACCTTCCGCTTCATGCCCGAAGCCGGTGCGCGTGACGCCGCACTGGAAACCGGGCAGGTTCACCTCAACGAAACCAGCGACGGTCCGACCGCCAAGCGGCTCAGAGCCAACGCCAACTTCCAGGTAATCCAAGTGCTGCCATTTGCGGTGCAGGTGCTGAAGTTCAACATGGCCCAAGGGGCCGGGGCCGACCTGAACTTCCGCCGCGCAGTGCAACAAGCGCTTGATGCCGAAGAAATCATGGCCGTGGCCTACCCGGACATCAATAAAATTGACCAGAGCTGGGTCTATGCCGGCTCGGCCTACCACAGCGGGCGCGCGGCGCTCAAGCAAAACGTGGCGGCAGCCAAGGCCAGCCTGGCGAAGTCGGGCTACAAGGGTGAAAAGCTCACCTTCATCATCGACAACATCCGTCCCAACATCGACGCGGCCACCGTGTTCCAGCAGCAAATGTCGCAAATTGGGGTGAATGTGGAGCTGAAAGTGGCCGATTGGCCGACCACATCGGGCATTGGCCTCAAGAGCGACGTGGGCTGGAACTTCTGGACCCACGGTTTCGGTATCGAACCCTTCGAAGGCCCGGCATCGGCCATGTCGCATTGGGTCAAGGGCCAGGGCCAGCGCAAGGCAGATCCGGTGATCGACAGCCTGTTCGACAAACTCAACGGTGAAATGAACGTGGATACCCAGAAAAAGCTGTTTGTCGATTTCGAAAACCAGATGGCGGACCAAGCCATTGCCATCAACCTGGGCACCTATGGTCTGTTCCAGGTGGCAACCGCCCGGCTGAAAAACTTCAAAGCCTACCGCATCCCACGCATGTGGGGCGTCTGGCTCGAGTAAGGGTGCAGGCCAGCCGGGTTGCCTGACATGGGGCGTTTCATCGTTCAGCGCTTGCTGGCCTCGATCCCGGTGCTGCTGCTGGTTTCGCTGATCACCTTCGCCCTGTTGTCGCTGGTGCCAGGCGACCCGGCCTCGGCTTTTCTGGACGCCAGCGCCACGGCCGAGGCCCTGGAGAGGGTGCGGCGCGAGCTGGGGCTGGACCGGCCGTTTCTGGTGCGCATGGGGGACTGGTACCTGCGTGTGCTGCAAGGCGACCTGGGCACGTCCCTGCTGCTCAACCGCAGCGTCACCAGCGCCATTTTGGAGCGGCTACCGGTGACGCTGTCACTGACGGCCATGGCGTTTCTGGTCTCGGTGCTGCTCGGCATGGCAGCGGGTGTGCTGGCCGCCGTGCGGCACGGCAAGGCGGCTGACCAGGGGCTGATGACCCTGGCGCTGCTGGGCCTGTCTATCCCAGAGTTCTGGCTCGGCCTGGTGCTGATCTGGCTGGTGGCGGTAATGGTGCCCATCTTTCCTGCGGGCGACTATGTGGCCTTTGCCACCAACCCCTGGCAATGGGCGCGCCATTTGGCACTGCCCACCTTCACCCTGGCCTGCGTGCAAATGGGTTTTGTCGCACGCATGACCCGCTCCAGCATGCTGGAGGTGCTAGGTCAAGATTTTGTCCGTACCGCCCGCGCCAAAGGCCTGCCCGAACCCTATGTGGTCTTGCGCCACGGCCTCGCCAACGCCATGGTCCCCATCGTGACGGTGATGGGCATCATGGTCGGGGCCCTGCTGGGCGGTGCCGTGGTGACCGAGCAGGTGTTTTCAATTCCTGGCCTGGGCCGGCTCATCATTGGCGCCGTGCTGTCGCGCGACTTTCCAGTCATCCAAGGCGGGCTGCTGTTTTTGGCCCTGATTTACCTCGTGGTCAATCTGGTAGTTGACCTGTTGTACGCCGTGGTTGACCCGCGGGTCCGACTGAGTTAAGCCATGGCAAGCGCCAGCACCCCGCCCGTCCCGGCTGCAGGCCGCGCCTCGTTCGCGCGCCGCCTGCTGGCCAACCGATCCTTCACCATTGGCGCCGCGCTGGTGGGGCTGGTGGTGGCGCTGGCTCTGCTGGCCGGCGTGATCGCCCCGTTTGATCCGCTCAAGGGCAATTTCCGGGCGCGCATGCTGGCCCCCACACTGCAACACTGGATGGGCACCGACCATTTCGGCCGCGACATCCTGTCCCGGGTGCTGCACGGTGCCCGCATTTCGCTGCAGATTGGCTTGATGGTGTCGCTGATCACGGCTGCCGCCGGGGTGCTGATTGGCGCCACGGCCGGCTACTTCCGCCGGTCAGACGGACCGATCATGCGGCTGATGGATGCTTTCATGGCCTTCCCGTCCATTATCCTGGCCATCGCCATCAGCTCGGTACTGGGGGCCTCGGTGGCGAACGTCATCATCGCCTTGTCGATCGCCGCCATCCCGCACACGGCCCGCATCGTGCGTGCCTCGGTCATGGTGGTGCGCGAAATGGAGTACGTTGAAGCGGCACGGGCGTTGGGCGCCGGGCACACCCGCATCCTGCTGCGCCACATCCTGGCCAATGCCATGGCGCCGCTGGTGGTGCGCATGACCTATGTGTTCGCCGTGGCCATCCTGAATGAGGCGGTGCTGTCCTTCATTGGCGTGGGCCCGCCGCCGCCGGCACCCACATTTGGTGCCATCATTGCCAACGGGCGTGACTTCATCGTGGCGGCGCCGTGGATCACACTGGCGCCAGGCTTTGCTATCTTGGTCAGCGTGCTTGGGTTGAACCTGCTGGGTGACGGCCTGCGCGATGTGCTGGACCCGCGCATGGCGGTGAATACCCGATGACAGCGGCCCACCCGGTCAACCCGCTGCTGCGGGTGCAGCAACTCAGCACGACGCTGGGGTCACGCGGGCCAGACATCCTGAGCGACATCGAAATCAGCCTCAACAGCGGCGAAGTCTTGGGCGTGGTGGGCGAATCTGGCTCGGGCAAGAGCATGCTGGCGCTGTCCATCATGGGCTTGCTGCCAAGCCCCATCACGGTGCGGCAAGGCGCGATCACCTTGCAAGACCAAAACCTGTTGGGCCTGCCCCCAGCCCAGCTGCGCGCCTTGCGCGGCAAAGACATGGCGATGATTTTTCAGGAACCCATGACCTCGCTCAACCCGGTGATGCGGGTCGGCCAGCAAATCGGCGAGGTGCTGAGCTGGCACCGTGCGCTCAAGGGTGCGGCCGCGCGCGAGGAAAGCCTGGCCCTGCTGCGCCGAGTCGAAATGCCAGACCCGCAGCGCCAGATTGACGCTTACCCCCACGAACTCTCTGGCGGCATGCGTCAGCGCGTGATGATCGCCATCGCCCTGGCAGGGCAACCCCGGCTGCTGATCGCCGACGAGCCCACCACCGCGCTGGATGTGACCATTCAGGCCCAGATCCTGGAGTTGATCCGCAAAATCCAGCGCGACGCTGGTATGGCGGTATTGTTGATTACCCATGACTTGGGCGTGATCGCCGAAATGTGCGACCGTGTCGCCGTGATGTATGCCGGCAGAGTGGTGGAACAGGGCGCCGTGCTGGATATCTTTGACCGGCCCGCCCACCCCTATACCCGGGGTCTGCTGGCCTCGCGCCCCAAGATCTCCGCCGGCGCCAACTGGCTCAGCACCATCGACGGCACGGTGCCAGCGCTGGGCCAAGTGGGTGCCGGCTGCAGCTTTGCACCACGCTGCCCAATGGTGAACCCAGCGTGCACCCAAAGGCCTCCCCTGCGCGAGGTGGGGCCGGCGCACTTGGCCGCTTGTGTACGACCGTTCGAAGGTGCGCCTGAGCCAAACGCACAGACAGCATGAGCACCATCACACCCCTGATCGAGGCACGCGGGCTGAGCAAGCATTTTGAGCGGCCCCGGCGCTTTTTGGCCCCGGCCGAGCCACCGTTACGCGCGGTGGACGGCATCGACCTCAGCATTGCACCGGGCGAGACGCTGGGCCTTGTCGGTGAATCGGGTTGCGGCAAATCGACGACGGGCCGCTTGCTTCTGAGGCTGATCGAGCCAAGTGGTGGCACCATCCTGCACCATGGCGAGGACATCACCCAGCTGGACGCCGCCGGCATGCGCAGCAAGCGACGCGCCATGCAGATCGTGTTTCAGGACCCCTATGGCTCCTTGAACCCGCGCATGCGGGTGGCTGAGCTCATCGCCGAACCGCTGGTGATCCATGGTGTGGGCGACAGCGCCAGTCGCGCTGCCCGGGTGCAGCGCCTGCTGGACCTGGTGAGCCTGCCAGGCAGCGCCTTGCAGCGCTATCCCCATGAATTCTCTGGCGGCCAGCGCCAGCGCATTGGCATCGCCCGGGCCCTGGCGCTGGAGCCCGAGTTCATCGTCGCCGACGAGGCGGTTTCCGCACTCGATGTGTCGGTTCAAGCCCAGGTGATCAATCTGATGCGCGAGCTGCAACGCGACCTCAAGCTCACCTACCTGTTTATTTCGCACAACCTGGCCGTGGTGCGCAACATCAGCGACCGTGTGGCGGTGATGTACCTGGGCCGAATTGTTGAGGTGGCGCCAGCCGCCACCCTGTTTGCACGCCCGCAACACCCCTACACCCAGGCGCTACTGGCCGCCCTGCCTGCCGATCACCCCTCGCAACGCCGCACCCATGCGGTGATCAAAGGTGACCTGCCCAAGCCTGACGCCACCGGCCTGGGTTGCCGCTTTGCCAACCGCTGCCCGCACGTCCAGACCCAGTGTCTGACCCAAAACCCCGCTTTCCACGAGACCGCGCCCGGCCATCAGGTGGCCTGCCTGCGGATCGCCGATGGCAGCCTGACGCTTTGAAAGGTAACACCATGACCACACGCCCCCGCATCCTGATTGCCGAGTGCATGCAGGAGATTTCATCCTTCAACCCACTCGCTGGCGACTACGACAATTTCTACATCGAGCGCGGTGACGCCATGCTGGCGCAGGACGGCCTCAACACCTCGCTGGGCGGCGCCTTGGCGGTGTTTCGCGAAACAGGCATGGCGCCCGTGTTGACCATCAGCGCCCGCTCAGGGTCAGCAGGGATCCTGATGGCAAAAGCCTGGCAACGCCTGGCCGACGAGGTTTTAGCATCCATCGCGGTGCAAGCCGGCAGCGGCATTGACGGCGTTTATTTCTCAATGCATGGCGCCATGGCGGCCGAGGGCGAGACGGACCCGGAAGGCTATCTACTGACAGAGGTCCGCCGCATGGTGGGGCCTGATGTTCCCATCGTCATCTCGCTCGATCTGCACGGCATTCTGACCGACCGTATGCTGAAGCACATCAACGGCGTGACTATCTACCACACCTACCCGCACGTGGACTTTGCCTCTACCGGCCAGCGGGCAGCGCGCGTGCTACACCGACTCGTCACCGAAAAAATCCGACCCACCATCGCCCGGGTGGTGATCCCGGCGCTGGTGCGCGGGGATGAGCTGATCACCAAATCTGGCTGCTATGGCGAGCTGATCCGCGAGGCCCGGCGGCTGGAGCTCGAAGGCGTGGCCATGTCCGCCGGCATCATGATCGGAAATCCCTTCACCGACGTGCCCGAGCTCTGCTGCCAGGTGGTGGTGGCCACGGCGGGTGATGCTGCGGTGGCCGAGCGAGAGGCACTGCGGCTGGCGCGCGAATTTTGGCCGCTGCGTCACCGCATGCAGGGTAAGCTGATCTCGCTGGACCGCGCGATAGCCCAGGCCAGCAGCATCGCCGGCCCGGTGATTTTTACCGACGCGGCCGACGCCACCTCATCGGGCGCCACGGGCGACTCCAACCTGATCATCAAGGGCCTGCGCGATGCCGGGTATCGCAAGCGGGTGCTGGCCCAGATTGTTGACCCGGGAGCGGCGGCCGCCGCCCACGCGGCGGGTGTCGGTGCCACGGTGAGCGTGGGCCTGGGCGGCGCCATCGATGCGGGGCGCTTTTCGCCGATGCCTGTCACAGCACGGGTACGCCTGTTGTCGGATGGTCAGGCCCGGCTGGAGACCATGAAGACCGGCCTGGATGCCGGCCCCACCGCCGTACTCGAATTCGATAACTTCACCGTGGTGGTGTTCAGCAAGACCCTCAGCCTGTTCGACCGCGCCATGTACTACGCCAACGGCCTGAACCCGACCGACTTTGACCTGATCGTGGTCAAGTCACCGCACACCGAGCACCACATGTTTGAGGCCTGGGCCGACGCCAACTTCAATGTCGATGTGCCCGGGGCGACATCTGCCAACCTGAAGTCCCTGGGCCACATCATTTGTGCCCGACCGATGTACCCGCTGGATGCGGATGCTGGCTTTGAGCCGCGGGCCGTCATTTACCGCAGCTGAGCCGATGCGGGTCATCGTTTGGTGGGATCAGGGCGGCGGCGCATTCGACTCCGCGGCTGTCCCCCGCCCTGCGGGCTCCTCCTTGATGCCGCTGCGCCAAACGCACCACCACCCTGATCTGGCGAGGTACTTGGCCAGCCGTGGGCCCACCATCCTCGCGGCTGCGGGGGCGGCCAATCTGCCCCCGAAGCTATCCAATAGAAGGCGACCTGAACATGAAGATTGAGTCCGTAGATTTCTTTTACCTGTCCATGCCAGAGGTCACCACCGAGGCCGATGGCAGCCAGGACGCTTTGTTGGTGCGCGTCGCCGCAGGTGGGCTGACTGGCTACGGGGAGTGCGAGGCCGCGCCTCTGCCTTCGATCGCGGCCTTTGTATGCCCGATGTCGCATGGGGCCTGCCAGCCGGTCAGTGCCTCAGTGCTGGGCCGCGCCCTCAATGGACCACAAGACATCGCTGCGATCGCGGCCGACGTGGCCTACAACAGTATGGACGTGCTGCAAGCTGCGCACACCTGGTCCGGCATCGAGATGGCGCTGTGGGACCTGTTGGGCAAGGCGCGTGGCGAGCCAGTCTGGCGGCTGCTGGGCTACCCGGCTTCGCACCCCAAAACGCCCTATGCCTCGCTGCTGTTTGGCGACACGCCAGAGCAGACCTTGGCGCGTGGACGCGAGGTGATGCAACGTGGCTTCAAGGCCGCCAAGTTCGGCTGGGGCCCGATCGGCCGGGGAAGCGCAGTGCAGGATGCCGACCACTTTTTTGCAGCACGCGAAGCACTGGGGCCAGACGGCGTCTTATTGGTGGATGTAGGCCAGATCTACGGCGAGGACGTGGGCCGCGCCTCCGCCCGCTTGTCCGCACTGGAACAGGCGCGAGCGTTGTGGCTGGAAGAACCGTTCCATGCCCATGCACTGCAACAGTACGGCGAGTTGGCCCAGCGCTGCACCACTGTCAAACTGGCGGGCGGAGAGGGCGCCCACAATGCCGCCATGGCGAAGCACCTGATTGACTATGGCGGCATTGGCTTTGTGCAAATTGACTGTGGGCGCATCGGCGGCATCGGGCCGGCCAAGCAAGTGGCCGATTACGCGGCCGCGCATGGGGTGACCTATGTGAACCACACCTTCACCTCGCACCTGGCCCTGAGCGCCTCTCTGCAGCCCTACGCCGGGCTGGCTGACCACACCATCTGCGAGTACCCGGCAGCCCCTAAGGCACTGGCCGTGGCGCTGACGCAGAATCACCTCAGCCCGGACCATGCCGGCCAAGTGAGGGCGCCAGATGCACCCGGGCTCGGCATCGCCATCAGCGGCAAAGCGGTTCAGCAGTACCAGGTACCGGTCGAGATCCGCGTCGCGGGTCGCACGCTGTATGCTTCCTCCCATTTTTAAGGACTCCACCCATGAACCAACTTGACATGAAGGGCCGCCACGCGGTCATCACCGGTGGCGCCACCGGCCTGGGCTACGCCATTGCCCAACGCATGCTGGCCTCGGGTGCCAGCGTCACACTCTGGGACCGCGACGCTCAGGCACTGACCAAGGCTTGCGCCGAGTTGGGCAGTCAGGCCCATGCCGTCACGGTGGATGTGGCCGAGCACGCATCAGTGGTGGCCGCAGTGGGCCAGACCCTGACACAATCGTCAGCCATTGATGCACTGGTTAATTGTGCCGGCATCACCGGCCCCAATACGAAAGTCTGGAGCTATCCGGTAGCGGACTGGCAGCAGGTGATGCAGGTGAACCTGAACGGCCTGTTTTACTGCTGCCGCGAAATCACCCCGCACATGCGAGAGCGCAACTATGGTCGCATTGTCAACATCGCCTCGGTGGCCGGCAAGGACGGCAACCCGAATGCCAGCGCCTACAGCGCCAGCAAAGCCGCGGTGATGGCACTCACCAAGTCATTGGGCAAGGAGCTGGCCGACACCGGCATCCGGGTCAACTGCGTCACGCCGGCAGCGGTCAAAACCGCCATCTTCGACCAGATGACGCCCGAGCACATCGCCTTTATGTTGTCCAAGATTCCGATGGGGCGCTTTGGCACGCCAGAAGAAGTGGCAGCCATGGTAAGCTGGCTGTGCACTGAAGACTGCTCGTTCTCGACTGGCGCAGTGTTTGATCTCTCGGGTGGCAGATCCACCTACTGACAATAAACCCCCACTTATTTTGCTGAAAGGCGACACATGAAACTGGTACGTTATGGCAACCCCGGCAAGGAAAAACCCGGCCTGATTGACGCGGGCGGCAAGCTTCGCGACCTCAGCGCCATCGTGCCTGATATCGGCCCGGCTCAACTGAGCGCCACCGTTTTGGCCAAACTGGCCAAACTTGACCCGGCCAAGCTGCCCGCCGTACGTGGCACACCGCGCATGGGCTGCCCGGTGGCCGGCGTTGGCAAGTTCGTCGCCATCGGCCTGAATTACGCCGACCATGCCGCCGAGTCCGGCGCACCGATCCCGAAAGAGCCGATCGTGTTCATGAAGGCCACCACCTGCATCCAGGGCCCGAACGACCCGGTGATGCTGCCCAAGGGCTCGGTCAAGTCCGACTGGGAAGTGGAGCTGGGCATTGTCATCGGCACGCGTGCGCGTTATGTGACGCAAAAAGCCGCGCTGGACCATGTGGCCGGCTACTGCACCATCAACGACGTGAGTGAGCGCGAGTACCAGATCGAACGCGGCCCACAGTGGGATAAGGGCAAGGGTTGCGACACCTTTGGCCCGATCGGCCCCTGGCTGGTTACACGCG
This sequence comes from Rhodoferax sp., assembly GCA_044354435.1. GTDB lineage: Bacteria > Pseudomonadota > Gammaproteobacteria > Burkholderiales > Burkholderiaceae_C > Rhodoferax. The sequence goes on from JBIKZZ010000004.1 coordinate 18,972, forward strand.
ATGAGATTGCCAACGTGCAGAAATTGTCCATGTGGCTGGATCTGAACGGCAAGCGAATGCAAACCGGCAATACCAAGACCATGATCTTTGGCGTAGCCAAGCTGGTGAGCTACGTCAGCCAGTTCATGACCCTGATGCCGGGCGACGTCATCACCACGGGCACCCCCCCCGGCGTCGGTCTGGGCATGAAACCGCCGCATTACCTGAAAAAAGGCGACGTCATGACCCTGGGCATCGAGGGCCTGGGGGAGCAACGACAGGTTGTGGTGCCGTTCAAGCTGTAGGCAATAACACCTTGAGCCTGCTCTTCTCTCCCTTGCACCTGCCATCGCCCAGCGGCGGCCTGACCCTGCCCAACCGCATCGTGGTGGCCCCCATGTGCCAATACTCGGCGCAGGATGGCGCCGCCACCGACTGGCACCTGATGCACTGGGGCAACCTGCTCAACAGCGGCGCCGGTCTGTTCACCATTGAGGCCACGGCGGTGCTGCCTGAAGGCCGCATCACGCCAGCCTGCCTGGGGCTTTGGGACGAACGCACCGAGGCGGCGCTGGCCGACACCCTGCAGCGAGCGCGCCGCCTGGCGCCGCCCACACCCATCTGTATCCAGCTGGCGCACGCCGGCCGAAAGGCCTCCAGCGCGGTACCGTGGCAGGGTGGGCAGTTGCTTAGCCCGGCCCAGGGTGGTTGGCAAACCGCTGGCCCGTCGGCGCTGCCGCAACTGCCCAGCGAGCCGCCCCCGACTGAGCTAAGCCTTGAGGCCATGGCCAACATTCGCACCGCATTTGTGACCGCCGCCCAGCGCTCAGCGGCCATGGGTATCGAGGCGATCGAACTGCACGCGGCCCACGGCTACCTGCTGCACGAGTTCATGTCACCCATTGCCAATCAGCGAACCGATGCCTACGGCGGCAGTTTTGAGAACCGAATCCGTTATCCGCTAGAGCTGTTTACCGCCGTACGTCAGGCTTTTGACGGCGTGCTCGGCATCCGCATCTCTGCCTCAGACTGGATTGAAGGCGGCTGGGACCTGACACAAAGCAGCGAGTTGGCCCAACGGCTCAAGGCCGCAGGTTGTGACTTCATCCACGTGTCGTCGGGCGGCGTGTCTCCGCAACAAAAAATTGCGCTCGGCGCCGGCTACCAGGTGCCGTTTGCACGGGCCATCCGCCAGAGCGGCGGCATGCTGACCACAGCGGTTGGGATGATCACCGAGGCCGCACAGGCCGAGGCCATCCTGCAAGCCGGCGATGCCGACCTGATTGCGCTGGCGCGGGCCTTTCTGTACCAGCCACGCTGGGGCTGGCAAGCCGCCGCTGCGCTGGGCGGCACCGTGACGGCCACCTCGGCCTACTGGCGTTGCCTGCCGCGCGAGGCGCAGTCGGTGTTTGGCCAGGTGTCGGTCGGGGGGCGTTAAGCGACCCTGACCGCGCCTGACCGCACATTAGGGCTTGCGCTGCTCCAGCTTCAGGCCCACAGCCGTGCTGCGGCGAAAACCTTTCCAGTAGGTGTGGTCGCTTTTCAGCGTGCCATTCGCCTCGGCCGACCATTTGCCGTCTTGCGCGTTCTCGACCAAGTTCAGGTAACTGTCCATGGCAGCGTCGCCCTTGAGCTGCTTGGCCAGAAAGGCCGTAACAAAGTGCTGCGCAATATTGTTCATGCGCACGTTGTCCCACACCGCATCGGTGTAATGCTCGCCGCAGCCCCAGGAGCCATCGCCGCATTTGACCGTCTGCATTTCTTTGGGTGCGGGCTTGGGCGCGCCCGCATTGTGGCCGGCGTTTTCAAAAGTCAGCAGGTAGCGCGGCGCGTTAACGCTGCCCTCATAAATGTTGCGCACGCCAGGCGCGTAACCCGAGGTGCTGTCCACGCTGCCGGCCACAAAAAACACCGGGGTCTTGATGCCGGCCAGACCGGCGGCGTCCCAAAAGCCGGCGTTCCAGCCCCAGGGCGCAAAGGCCACCGCCGCCTTGACGCGCGGGTCCACGGACGCGGCATGGGACGGGTTGCCAGCCTGGCGTACGGCCAGGGCGCCGTTGGGCGTACCCCAGCTAAAGCCCACGCTGGCTGCGGTAAAGCCGCCGCCAATGGTGTTAACCACGCCGTAGCCGCCCATGGAGTAACCGATCAGGCCAGTTTGGTCTGCATTGACCATGCCCTTGAGGGTGCCGGCCGGGTCACTGGCGCCCAGGCGCGCCATTTCATTGAGTACAAACAGCTGGTCCAGCGGCCGGTTGAGCAGGGTGCTGCCGAAGGCGGTCTGGTTGTCGTACGTGCTGTCGGTATGGTCGATCGACACCACCACATAGCCCTTGCTGGCCAGGTTTTCCCCCAAGTGGCTCAGCAAAAAGCGGTTGCCGGGGTAGCCGTGCGAAATGAGCAGCAGCGGGTAGGGGCCGGTGCTGGCATCGGGTTGGGCATCGCGCACGGCTCGGCCGTACAGGGCGACTTCGGTCTTGCCGTCGCGCGGGAGCACCTTGTACTGGCCAGCTGGCGCCTGGCCGGCCGCCAGCTTGGCGGGGTACCAGACCTCTACCGTCAGCGGCCGGTCGTAGGTGGGCATGGGCTGGCCGGCTTTGAACTTGACGATGTCCTGCTGGCTCGGGTTAACTAAATTGAGGGTTTTGACTCCCACATTCAGCTTGCCGTAGGGCGCCAGCTCGGGCGCGTCGGAGCGGATGGTGTCGATGCGGTTGTCTTGCGCTTGGACGGCGCCGGACAGGGCCAACAGGGCGGTCAGGCCCGTGACGATGGCGTGTTTGATCATGGTTTTTCCCTTAAGAATAAAAATCTGCAAAATGCGGACGGCAGCTTACCCGTGTGCCGTTAACGGCGTCACCGCCAGATGTAACCTCTGAGACAACCCAGCCAATGTGGGCGCTGTGGGCCGGCGCTGTGGGCGCTGTGGGCGTTGTGGACCCTTAGTGGCGCTCTGCTTCGCCAGTGCGCGCTTGAGCCCGCGGAATCCAATAGGCCAGATGCCCCGCTGCGAGGAACGCCATGACCCCGGTCGCCGCGATACCTGCGCCCAGCGTCAACGTGGCTGCCAGCAGCGACAGCAGTACCGGTCCGCACGAAGCGCCAACGTCCGCCATCAGGCGCCACAGACCCAGGAAATGCGCACGCCCGTCGCGCGGTGAATGATCGGCCCCGAGCGTCATCATCATGCCCGAACCGATGCCATTACCAAATGCAATGGCCATGGCCACCAGCAGCAGAGTCTGTGCGTTGTGCGTGTGTGGCAACGCCAGCAGCCCGGCGCCCATGATGACCAAGGACGGCACCACCACCCAACGTCGGCCCATTTGGTCCATGACCTTGCCGGCCGGGTAAAAAAGCAACATTTCGACGCCGCTCGCCAGGCCGTAAATCACGGCGATCACCGAGGCCTCGAGCGCAAGGTGATCCGCCCAAAGCGGGATCACGGTTTGCCTGGTGGTCCGCACCGCGCTGACCAACAACATGCCCAAGCCAAGCGTGACGAAGACATGCCGGTTGGCGCGCAGCGTCGACAAAATTGTTGCTGTTTTCGGCTTGGCGCTGGTGACATCCCGATGCTCACCGGCGGCGTGTGCAGTAAGGTCGGGCATGCGTGCGGCCAAGGCACCAGAGGCCAGCAGCGCCACCATGCCAACGCCGTAAGCGCCAGCCAGGCCGTAGAAGTGAATAGCCGCGGCGGCGACAAAAGGGCCGATGAACATGCCAATGCGCATGCTGCCACCCAGCGTGGACATGGCCCTTGCCCGGAATTCGACCGGCACCACCTCCGTGAGGTAGCTTTGCCGCGCCAGGGAGAAGACCGCCTGTGACATGCCGATCATGAGCGTGCCGATCGCAAATACGCCAATGTGGTCAGACCATCCACACAGCGCCATCGCTATGGCGCACCAAATCGCGCCAGCAACAATGGTCCAGCGCTCCCCATGGCGCATCGTGATCAGCGACGCCGGGATGTTGCTCAGCAACGATCCGATGCCAATCAGGCCCACCAGCAGGGCCGTCACCGGCACCGAAGCGCCCATCGCTCGCGCGGTCAACGGGATCACGGGCAGGATGGCGCCCTCGCCGAGTCCGAATAACAGCGAAGGCCCGAAGGCGGTGAGGGCGATTTGCCGGAGTGAAAAGGCAGCAGGGGTCATCGGTGCACTGTAAAGCATGCGATGGTTGTACATCGGACAATGCCGCGGGTTAAAAAGCCAAGGGTCGGGCATGGCGGACTATCGTCAGCAACGACTTTTTGCTATTTTTAAAATAGCAAACTATTGTTCTGCAATAAGGGTTTTAGACGGATTAGGCTCTTAACCTGTTCGCCCCGATTACGAGACTTATCAGGCCCTTTCTCGGAGCGTCCTATGGCGTTTGAAAATCCTATCCCCTATCCCCTTTCCCCTTGGTTGCTGAGCTGCACTCCAGCTTGACTGTGATTCAACTCGACTGGCGGCACTCAGGCGTGGCACATCAAAAAGGCCGCCTAAAGGCGGCCTGAAAAATGATCTGTATCCAGATATGAATATCGATAGAGTGTGATCAGGTTACTGGGCTTCTTTCATACCCAGAGCCTGTGCCAATTCATGATGAAGCGGGAGCTTATCAGTCACTTGGCGGCCGTGCTTCAGGACGATCCGGTCGGCCTGATCGCGGCACAACACGACATTCACGGTGCGAGCGGAGAAAATCACTAAGTTGGCGGGCAGTCCCGTAGCGACCTTGCCGAGGTCGGGTCGGCCAATAATTTCAGCGGGCACACGGTTGGACATTTCAAGCGCACCGGTAAGGGGCTCATCGGATTGGAAAACTCGGATACCTTGCTTGAGTGTATCCAGCATGTCGTGATCCCCATAGGGGAACCAAGCATCGCGGCAATTGTCGCTACCGACCGCCAGCGGCACACCTGCCGCCAGTATTTCCTTGGCGGCAGTCACGCCTCGCCAGCGAGGCGTCCGGTCTTTTTTCCGATCCATCAGATACATCATCGGTGTTGGCATCGATACGAAGGCCAGATCGGCTTCGCGGGCTAAGGCCAAAGTGGAATCGATCACTTCCGGTGGTTGGAGGGAAAGATTTACGCAATGGCCACAAACGACACGGCCTTTAAAGCCGGTTTTGAGTTTTGAGCGGGCAATGTTGGGGATGGTGAAGGCTGACAGGTCTTCGGTTTGATCGACATGCAAATCGACGTCCAAGCCGCGCTCACCGGCCAGTTCGAACATACGGTCCAGGGCCCGATCTAATTCCTGATGCGCTCCGTTGACTTCGCGCGACAAGGTATCGGTCGCACCGCCCAGAAGGCCGCCATACTTGGCGGCGAGGTCGGCCAACTCCTTGCCCTGCTGCGAAAGATACACATTGATGCCGCTAATGGCGACAGCCTGCAGATCCACCCGGCCGCTCCATTCGGAGCGTTTTTGATCAAACACGCTGAAACAAAGCTTGGACTGGGCTAGGGTGCCACTGTCGAGGTGGGTGCGAATGGCGCTTACGCCGTGCACGTGGGCGCATTGAATGCCGAACTCCATGCGCAAAGCCATTTCTTGGGCGTTCCAGCGAGCATAGTCCTTAACGGTCTGGGCGGCGCCACCCTGTATGGTGCCGTCGGGGCGTATGCGCGGAATCACGTGGCCTTTCTCCAGGTGGGTATGCATATCGACAAAGCAGGGCCATACTTGGCGGCCATCCAGATCGAGTTGAGGGATGCATTGCGGAGCGGTGTGGGCGCTGTAAATCGCGGCGATTCGGCCTTCATCAATCAAGAGGTCAAGTCGTGCCGAGCCCTCTTCGTCGAGCTGAGCGTCAGGCGAAAGTCCCTGAACCATGCCGGCGGGCACACGGGCGTTAGCGAGGACAAAGCGGGGTGTTGTTGGGAAGTGCAGTGGAGGAGTCGGTGTCATGATGGTGATATGTCGATGGGTCTGGCTGTTGTGGGGGCGAGTGCCACCAGCCGAGGCCGGACTTTCCTTAAGCAAGCCCCGTCTGTGCCTAACATTGATGCAGCTCGCTCGCCTCCTTCAGTGCCCACCGCGCCCCAGTCCCTGCAGCTGTCGCGATACGCGTTCGAGAAAGCGTTCGCGCTCCCGCTGGCTGTTGATGTTCATGTCGTAGCACGCGAGGTAGTCCACCCGGGCACGGCTGCCGGTCAGGCGCTTCAGGAAACGCGAGACCATAGCACGAGGCGGATCGGCCATCAGCCAGGTTTTCCATCGGGGCGATCCGTAGGTGGCCACGCCGACGATATGCCGAAGATGGGTCAGTCCCGGCCGGCTCGGCCCGCCCTCGACAAGGTGAAACGACACGCCTGGCACGAAGACGCGGTCGATGTAGCCCTTGAGCATGGCCGGGAGCCCGAAGCTCCACACCGGGAAGATCAGCACCAGGGCATGGGCCTGGAGCAGCCTTTGGACATGTGGCTCGACGCTGCGACGGTTGAGGGCCAAGTCATGGTAGTCGCTCCGCTCCTGGGGGCTTAGCACCGGATCGAAACCCTCCGCATAGAGGTCACAGTCGTCTACCTCGTGGCCAGCATCGGTCAAGGCCTGCAAGGCTGCGCGATGGAGGGCCGCATTGAAGCTATTGCCCAGGGGGTGGCAGTACAAAACCAGTACGCGCATGGATGGACTCCCGGGTTCGCCTTGGGGCGCCATGAGGCAACCGGCTTACTGGTAAGAGGCTCCCAGGATCACGGGATACCGATCGATCACCGATTCATCGATCTCGACTCCCAAGCCTGGGCGGTCAGATGCCTCGATGTACCCGTCTACCACCATGGGGGCTCCGATGCCGAGCTCATCGCGGAAGGCGTTGACCCTTGATACGTCGGCCTCGTACCAAGTGCCGTTGGGCAAAGCACTTAGCACAGCCAGCGAGGCTGCGGTGCTGAGCACCGAGGCCGAGGTATGCGGGGCCACGGCGAGATGCCAGGTGCTGGCCAGCGCGCCAATCTTCATCAACTCGCTGATCCCCCCAGCCTTGCAGCAGTCGGCCTGCACATATTGGATGATCGACTCTGAGATCAGGGTGCGCAATTCGTGACGGGTGAAATGGTTCTCGCCCGCCGCCAATGGGGTGGCCATCACTTCCTGCAGTCGGCGGTAGCCCGGCAGGTTGTCTGGCGGGAACGGCTCCTCGAGCCAGGTCAGCCGACCAGCCTCGCAGATTTCGACGATGCCGGCCAGATCTCGGCTGTGGAAACGGGTGCCGGCATCAGCCGCCAGTGCGAGCTCGGGCCCGAAGCGCCGCCGGATACCATCCACACGCATCAGGTCGCGCTCGAGCGAGTCACCGACCCGCAGCTTGACCATGCGGTAGCCCTGCTCCATCAAGGCCTCGATCTCCCGGGCCAGTTCATCCACGGGCTGAAAGCCCAAACTGATCCCACCGGCATAGGCTGGCACCCGTCGCTTTTGCCCGCCGAGCAGGCGCCAGACCGGCTGACCGAGTTCCTTACCCTTGATATCCCACAGCGCCAGATCCACGCCTGACAAGCCGATAACCGCCGCAGCACCCGGCCCGTGGGTCGATATAAAGCGCTGGTAGACACGGTCCCAAAGCACCTCGTTGGCTTGTGGGTCTTGCCCGATCAGTGACGGGCCAAGCGCGTCGTTGACAAAGGCTGCAATCGTGCTCGGAGCTTGCGCGTGGTGCGCCTCGCCCCAGCCCACAGTCCCCTCGTCAGTGACGACCTTGACCAGAACCATGTCGCGCTTAGCTGAACGCCCCACGGCGAAAGTGATGCCACCAGGCGTCGGGCAGGACAAGGCGCGCGCTGTAATTTCGACGATACGACTCAATGGGAATTCCTCCAATGCATATGGCCGAGCTCCGGCACGCGATCGTCCCCACCTGGGTGGGAGCCAAACGCCTCGCCGAGCGCCTCAGCCCTTGACACCGCCCGCCCCCAGGCCTGAGACCAGGTGCCGTTGCAGGGCAAAGAACACCACCACGATGGGCAGCGCGGTCAGCACCCCGCCTGCCATTAAAACACCCCAATCCGTCGTGAACTGACCGATCAGACCGTTGAGCCCCAAAGGGAGGGTGCGCTTCTCGTCGCTCGTGATCAGGGTCGCAGCGAACAGGAACTCGTTCCAGGCGTGGATCATCGACCATGTCGCAACTGCAATGATGCCGGGGCGCGCCATGGGCACGATCACAATCCAGAAAGCCTGCCAGCGGGTACAGCCATCCATCCGCGCGGCGTCCTCGAGGGAAAACGGTACCTGCGCGAAGAAGCCCCGCATCAGCCAGACACACAGCGGCAGCATGTAGCTGAGATAGACGATGACCAAGGCCCACAGGCTGTCGTTCCATCCGAGCGCCCTGAACTGGATAAAGAAAGGGATCAGCAGCAGCACGGCAGGAAACATCTGCCCGTACAGCATCAGCGCCGGCAGAACCGTCGAGCCCCGGAACCGGTAACGAGCCAGCGCATAGCCTGCAGTCAGCGATGCCAGCACACTCAGGCCGGTGACGACCAGCGTCAGAAACAGGCTGTTGACTGCATATCGCCAGAACTTCCCGCCCAAGAGAAGTTCGGTGTAGTGCTGCAGCGTCAGTTCCCTGGGAAACAGGGCTGGCGGACGGGCGAACAGCTCGGCTTCTGGGCGTAGCGAGGTCACCACCATCCAATAGAACGGAAAGATCGCCCAGACAAAGGCGCACCACAGCCCGATGTGCAGAAGCGCCCGGCTCCATCTTCTGACCCCGACAATCTCTTCTTGCATGGTCTCAGGCCTCCTCGCGCATGCGGATCAGATACAGGTATACCGTCGTGACCGCGACCAGGAAGACAAAGAGCAGCGTGGCCAACGCCGAAGCCATGCCGAGGTTCATCCGCTCGAAACCGTAGCGGTAGGCGAGCGTGAACAGAGTCTCTGAGGAGTTCAGGGGGCCGCCCGCTGTCATCAACCAAATCGCGTTGAAGTTGTTCACCGTCAGGATCAGGGTCAGGATCAGCGCGATGGCGAAGGCCAAGCGGATCTGCGGCAGAACGACGAACAAGAGCAGCCGCCAACCATGGGCGCCATCCATCGCTGCCGCCTCCATGATCGAGCGAGGGATCATCTGCAACGCGGCAAGCAGCAGCAGCATCACGAAAGGCGTGCCCTTCCAGATACTCTCCACCGTGACAGCCCACAACGAGGTTCCGACGTCCCCGAGGAAAGGAAAGTAATCCTTAAGCACCCCGACCCGGACCAGCAACTCATTGACGATGCCCACCGTCGGGTCGTACATCCAGCGCCAGGTCAGCACGGCCACGACGCTGGGAACGACCCAGGGCAGCAGGATGCCGGCCCTCAGCCAGGACCGAGCGCGCACAGGCCGGTTCAGCATTAGCGCCAGCATCAGGCCCAGGAGCATCTGTGCAACTACGTTCGCCCCCACCCACCATGCGGTGTTTCTCAGGGCGGTCCAGAACACCGGGTCTGCCCACACGCGCTCATAGTTGCGCGTCCCGATGAAGATGACCTGGCCACGGCTCAGGGTGCGCAGCGTCAGGTCCTGGAAGCCGGCAGCGATGCCGCTGATCACCGGGTAAACCACCACCGCCATGACCAGGACGAATGCAGGCAACACCATCAGGTAGGGGTACAGGCGCTCGCCCTGGCCCGTCTCGAATAAAGCCGACCAGGGCTCGCGGCCTTTTCGCTCTGGGGAATGGGGCGAACTCATTGCTGCTCAAAACATCCAGAGAGTTACGCCGCTCAAAAGCCAGTGACGGGTCCGCGACATCATCATTTCATCTTTGCCGCGATCTCGCTCGCCGCCTTTTGCACTGCTGCCTGCGGCGTCATCAGGCCGCGCAGCGAGGTGTCCCAAGCGGGCGAAAGGATCGAAGAATGCACCTCGGCCCAGATGGCGATGCTGGGTCGTGCCCGACCAGCTGCCGCCTGGGACATGAAGGGGCGCTGCGCTTCGGGCAGCTTCGCAATAGCGTCCGGCGTGGTGGCTGTCATGTGAGCCGACAGCCGGTCGGCCTTGCGCATGGCCTCGACGCTGCGTGGCCCGGTCAGGAACATCACCAGATCGGCTGCAGCCGGGCTCTTGGTCTTGGCGTTGACGGCCAGATTAAACCCACCGATGACCGTGGCCGCACGCTTGCCCGTTGGCAGGGGAACGATCGAGTAGTTCAGGTTGGGAGCGACCCGCTTGATAGAGCCGATGGTCCAGTCGCCCGAAATCAGCATTCCAGCCCTGCTCTGGAGAAAGGGGGCGAACACCTCGTCCCAGGACTGGGCGGTCAGCACGGTATCGGGAATTGACTTGTCCACCCGGTACATGTCGGTGAAGAGCTGGAAGGTCTCGGCTACCGCCGGCTCGCCAACGCGGACCTTACCGGCGTCATCGACCAGCTCGCCGCCGTTCTGCCAGATAAAGCTCGTCATCTGGAACACGCCAAAGCGGCCAGCGCCCATGGCCAGTCCATATTTGTCGGCGCCCAGTCCGCGCATCGCCTTGGCTACGGCGCGGAACTCGGTCCAGTTCTTAGGTGGCGCACTGAAACCGGCCGCCTTCAGCATGTCGTTATTGACGAACAAGGCGACGTTATTGGTGTACCAGGGCAGCGCATAGAGGCGCCCTTCATAGCGCCCCGATGCCAGCGGGCCAGGCTGGTATTCGGAAGCGACCGAGCGTGTGCGATCGGTCAGGTCGGCCAGCACGCCGGCGTCGGCGTAAGCAGCCAACCAGGCGTTGTCGATCGCCATCACATCCGGTCCTGCGCCGCCACCCAACGCTACGAACAGGCGCTTCTCCAGCTCCTGGAAGGGGATGGCCTGGAGGTTGACCTTGTGTCCGGTCTGGGCCTCAAAGGCCCGTATTTCGTCGTAAAGCGGCGCCTGCGCGTTGGGCACCATGGGTGCGTTGACCCAGAAGGTGATCGTGTCGGCGTTCGCTACGGCGCCCCATAGGCCCAAGGTACAGGCCGCGATTCTCAAGAGCCTTTTGGTCAGTTTCAGCATGCTCGTTTCTCCTTGTGGTTAAAAAAACCCGCACCCGGTGGCAGGTCGGTACGGCAGAAGGAATCAGGGGGCCGCAGTGTTGGCTTGGCGGCGTCATGTGGCCTCCAGGCTCAGCAATTCCCCCAGGGCGTGGTGGATGCTCCCTCGCTCCGAGAGGGCCCAGTGTCTCGGCGTGCCCGCATCAACCCGTGGGCGACCTGCAATGGCGGTAGCGCGGGCGCTTGCGTTGGCCGATGCGGTGTCCAGACCGTGAACGATCCAGACTTCAGAGCTCAGCCGATCAGGCTGCAGCGGAATCGATGCGCCCTCACGAAAGAAGACTGGTACTGCGTCCATCGGGACTTCGTGCAGAACCGTTTGTCCGCCGTCGATCCATCGGCGCGACAAAGCGTCGTACCAGCGCCCAGGCGGCAGGAACACTGCACGCGTAGATGCGTAGAAGGCTACCGGCGCCACGAGCAGGGCGTCGCCGAGCATGAACTGTTGATCCCAGTCATTGAGCCCTCGCCATTCGATCTCGGGAAAGGCCAGGGGCATCATCCGGACTGGGGGTAGCCCTCCCGCGACCGCCTCGGCGGCGAGCGCCAGAAAATAGGGCTTGAGCTCAAGATGGAGCTTGGCACACGCGGTGAAGATGCGCTTTGAGTCCGCGTCCATCTGCCAGGGCTCCCTGCAACCGAGTCCATGCAGCATGAACAGGGGCTGGAAGGCGCTGAACTGCGCCCAGCGAGCGAAGACCTGCGGGGTCGGGGTCCCAAAGTAGCCGCCGATGTCGCTGCCGATGAAGGGAAAGCCCGACAGGCTCGCGCTTTGCGCTGCCCGGATCGCGGCTGGCAGGCCACTCTTTGGACAAAAGTCCGAAGTCTGGTCCCCGGACCAGATCTGCTGGCGGCAACCCGCCTGTGCTGAGCGGCTCAGCACTGGGCGGACAGGGCCCTCAAATGCGGCCGCTGTGGCGTCAAGATACGCCTTGACATAGGCGTTGTGGGCTCCCGGACCCGACAGCCCGTTGTGCAGCACCGCGTGATCAGGCAGTTGCTCCCCAAAATCGGCTTTGAAGCCGGCAATGCCGCGCTGCACGAGCGACCGCAACCCCTGGACCCACCAGTCCCGCGCTGAAGGGTTGGTGAAATCGATCAGCGCTGCCCGCACATTCGGATTGGCGCCTGGTCGCCGCACGAGGGGCTGCCCCTGCCGGTCGACGATGACATGTCCCAGGTCCAGGGCGGAGGCATGAGCCCGCGTACCCACCACCAACCAAGGGCACAGCCAAAGGTGCACCTGGGTGCCCTCAGCCGCCATCGTCCTAACCATGTCCAAACCTTCTGGGTACTTGGTCCGGTCGAACTCGAAGCAGTGGATCTCCTCCTCCCAATACGCGTCGATGAGCTTCACGTCCAGAGGCAAGCCCATCGCACGAAAGCCCTCCCTATCGGCGGCGACAGTCAATGCGTCCTCGGTCCGCCAGTCACCCGCTTTCCAGAGTCCGAAAAAGGCGTCGTCGGGCTTCTCGGGCGGGCCGACGCGAGCGATCCAGGCCCGGTGCTGCTCGGCCAGCGTGCCCAAGTCCAAGTGCAGCTCGATGCGGCTGGACTCGATCTGAATGCGCAGAACGTCGGGTTCCCAGGGTGTCGCCAGGTGAAAGCTGGCAGCGTCGTGACCGGCCAGACCCATCGAGAAACCAGCGGTGCTCGCGATCCAGGGCACTGGCAGGTAAGTACCGCTGCCTTGCCCCGCGTTCTCCAGGTAGTGGCGCACCACCGAACCCCGCAGGTCCAGTCGCTCGAAGCGCTCACCCCCGCCCAGGAAAAGCGCCTCCTCCGGGGCCGCCAGACAAAGCTCGACGGCTTTGGCCTGCGGCCTTTCGAAGACGATGCAGTGGGTTGTCGGGCCCCTTCGCTCGATCCGCGCGGCGTCTGGCGGCAGCGCATGCCAACGCCCGCCGGACTCGCGCCAGCCAGCGCCCAGGAGTGCGTAGGTCTCAGACACGCACCAGCTCCGCGCCGAGCATAAAGGCCAGTTGCCCAGCCGCCTGCGCCCAGTGGCCATGCACCGCCGTGACATGGTGCTCGAAGCCTTCTTCAACGAAGCGCCGGATCAGCAGGTCAGCCGGCGTTTGCTGGGGGACGAACAGGGCCGCCGTCCGGTTGGCAGCGGCAGGCCGGCTGCCGATCTGACCCTCTGTCACAAAGACCCGCAGACGGCCATCAGGCTCCAGCGATAGGCGCATCAGAGTCAGCGGCCCCGGCTTGGGTGCGAACGTCTCCTGCTTGAGGATATTGTCAATGCTCCGGGGGCCAAAGGCCAGGCGGGGGCTGACCCCGTAATGCCAGGTGACCAAGTGGTTCTCATCACGGTCCACGCCCGAGATGTCGGTGAGGAAGGGCAGTGCGGCCGGGTCGAAGGCGCGTACCACCAAGGCGGTCACTGCGCCCATTACATCACCCTCGGGGGCGAACGGCACCGAGCGCTCGGAGAGCTCGCCCAGCGCGGACCAGGTTCCCTTGAAGGCCTCGCCGTAGAGAATTTCTGGCCAGTCCCGAAGTGCGATCGCGTCAACATCCAGGCTGTCCAGGCCGGCTCGTAGCCGGACATAGGTCGCCGCCATGATGCGTCGCTTGGCCGAGTCATCACCCCCTTCGAAGCTGACCTCGGCCCAGCGCTTGACATCGTCTTCTGTCGGGTCCGGCGCACGCATGCAGGCGTCGATGAAGCGGGGCAGTGAGGTATGCGCAATGGTGATGCCGAGCCGGCGATGCAGCACGACTGGATCCACCGCCAGGTTGGTGAACCAGTCTGCGTGCGCACCCACAAGGCCGATGCGAGCGCCCGCCAGGGCCGAGCGGGCTCGAGCCGCCGCGGTGAAGGTCCGGACCTGCTCACCCAGGTGCGAGTCTTCGACGTTGCCCATCATGAAGACGGCTCGCCGGCCCAGCCGCCGAAGCGTCGACATCCACAGCTGCGCGCCGCACAGGGAGTTGGTCACGATCTCATCGCGCTCCTCAGTCGCCCACAGCGCCAGAGGCAGGTCCTTCGTACCCAGAGCGCCCAGCAGCTCGTGCAGCAGCTCAGCCCCGGCGAATGTGGTCAGCTGGACGATCAGGCCGTCCAGAGCCGCCAATTCCAGAGACTGCAGCGCGCGCGCGATCGACGCCCGGTCGTTGGCCAGCACCTGACACACCGAAAAATGAGATCGGTCGCCGATGTTCAAGAGGTAGTTCGTTGCACTGGCCATGCTGGCCTGTGCCGCGGCGGCCGGAAAAAGCGGCGAAGCGATGAAGAGGACGCCAATGCGAGCGGGTAATGAGGAGTTCATGAGTTTTCAGGCCGCGATTCGGGCCGCATCAAAGTTATCGACGCCACCGCGCCTGGCAAAGGCCCAGGAGGCGAAGGCGACCGAGGCCCCCGGATCCGTCCCCGTACCTGGCTTGCGGAAACTCAGGGTGACATCGTCCAGAAGACCGCCGAGCAGGCTTTCGTCGATACCGTGTGCTACCGCACCTCGTTCATAGTCACCCAGTAGCGAGGGCCAGCCCGAGACGACGACATCGCGCAAACCATGCAGATTCAGTGCGTTGCCAATCCCGATGCCCAACAACGTCAGCCGGTCTCGCAGCTGCGCCAGGGCGCGAGGCGTCAAATCCGCGCCCTCGAGCCAAGCATCGCCTTGAGACAGCATTCGATCCTCGTCCTTCCCGACGATGGGGGCGATGGCTTGCAAAGAGGTGTAAGCCTCAA
>JBIKZZ010000134.1:0-8537 GCA_044354435.1 Rhodoferax sp.
AGTGCTGCACGAGGCCGAAGACCTGATGGAGGCCACCCGCGCCGGGATTGCACCGCTGCTGGGGCACGCACTGGCCGGCCTGCGCCGCTATCGGTCAGACCAAGCCGCCTACGCCGAGCACGCGCTAGACCTGGCAAAACTGGTGGCCGATCTGCTGCGCTCCGCCGAGCCCGAGGACACGGACGACGACAAGGACAAGCCTGCCGAAGAAATGGAGCGCGCGGCCTTTAGTCTGATGATGGACTTTGACGCCACGGTCGAAGACGGCATTGCCGCCGCCGTGAGCGGGCGCAGCCGGGTGCTGGAAGGCCAGGGCGATGTCTACCGGGTGTTCACCACCGCCTACGACCGAGAAGTGGCAGCCGCCAGCCTGGTGCGCCCTGCCCTGCTTCGCGAGTACCGTGAGCAATTGGACCGGCGCATCGCCGGCCAGGGCGTGAACACGGCGCGGCTGGCACGCGAGCTCAAGCTGCTGCTGGCCCGCCCGGTGCAAGACGGCTGGGACAGCGGTCAGGAAGAAGGCCGGCTCGACGGCCGCCGCATTGCGCAGCTGATCGCCTCCCCCACCGAACGGCGGCTGTTCCGTACCGAGCGGCTGGAGCCGCAGTCCGACAGTGTGCTGGGCTTTTTGATCGACTGCTCGGGCTCGATGAAGCAGCACATCGAATCGGTGGCCATGCTGGTAGATATCCTGGCGCGGGCTTTGGAACAGGCCGGCGTCAACACCGAGGTGCTGGGCTTCAGCACCGGCGCCTGGCAGGGCGGCCGCGCCCAGCGCGACTGGTTGCGCTTGGGCAAGCCCCAGCACCCCGGCCGGCTCAACGAGGTCAGCCACATGGTGTTCAAGAACGCCGACACCCCCTGGCGCCGGGCCCGCCCCGACATCGCCGCACTGCTCAAGCCCGACCTGTTTCGAGAGGGCATCGACGGCGAGGCGGTGGACTGGGCATGCAACCGGCTCAAAAAACGCCCTGAGACACGCCGCATCTTGCTGGTGATTTCCGACGGCTGCCCGATGGACGGCGCGACCCAACTGGCCAACGATGCTCATTACCTGGACAACCACCTCAAGCAGGTGGTGGCCCAGCAGGCGCAAAGTGGCGAGGTGGCGGTGTTTGGTGTGGGCGTAGGGCTGGACCTGAGCCCGTTTTACCCCCACAACCTGGCGCTGGACCTCTCCAGCCCACCGGGCAATGGCGTGTTCCGCGAACTGCTGGGGATGTTGGCGCGGCATCTGCGCTTTTAGTTTGATTACCTTGAGCTGGTGGTTGGCGCTCTCGCGCTGGCGGGCGGCGTGGGTTGCGTTCTCCGGCCCACGCTCGCGGGTTTCCACCTTTGGCTTTTAGACTTTACTGCGTGAACGCCGTACTTGGCTGGCCGCCGGGTGGGCAACCGCGAATGGGGCCTGCGCCCGCAAACCCCACCGCCCACCGAGATGAGCATGGTGGCGCACAACGGAACAGCCGCAGAGGTTCTTGGCAGATTGCGAACAGCCTGGCTGCTCCCGCCATACCAAACCCACTGCCAGGCAGGTGGTTTGGGTGTCCGGGCGCAGGCCCCATTCGCGCTTGCCACAGAGGAGGATCGCCTTCCACGGTGTTGACGAAGGAATAGTTGAACGCCAACCCATTGGTGCGCGAGCGTGGGCTGGAGAACGGATACCCGGACCGCCTGCCTGTCCAACAAAACTGAATGACCGACTCGATATGCAGCTAATCCACCAACGGAAACAAGGGGTCATCCATCACCGACCGATCCGGCAGCCGCTCGGCCAAACCAGCAAAAGGCGGCGAGGTGCGCCAGGGACGTACAGCGTGGCGTGCGTCGTCGCCCAGGTAGCGCGCTGAAAAAACGCGACGGCGCTGAGTGGGGCCGACGCCGCTGCTGGCGTGCAGGGTCAGCATGTGAAAGGCGACGGCATCGCCGGGCTCCAGCGCCCATGCAAATTGCCGGTAGTTGGCGGGTTGCGCCTCGATATCAGGCAGCTCGGCCAGGCTCCCGTCCGGGAACCACTTCGCCTGCTGGTCGCGAAAAGTGCGCGGCATGTACCAGGTGCCCGCATGTGACCCGGCAACAAAACGCAGGGTGCTGGCAAGCGGCACCGGGTCCACTGGCAGCCAGAAACTGACGTTTTGCCGGCCACTCACGTTGTAGTAGGGCTGGTCTTGGTGCCACGGCGTCTCCTGGCGGGTGCCGGGCTCCTTCACCAGCAGGTGGTCGTGGTACAGGCGACAGGTCTGGCTTTGCATCAGCTGCCGGGCCACGCACGGCAGAGCCGAATGCTGCAGCACCGCCGCATAGGCCGGGTTGGCCTGCCAGGTACAAAAGTCTTCGACAAACCGGCCCGGGTCATTGGTCTGGCTGGCCACCAGCGCCAGTGGGCTCAGGTGGGCCAGGTTGTGCTCGATGCCGGCTGTGAGCTGGGCCAGTTCGTTGGCATTGAGCAGGCCGCGCAGCACCACCGCGCCATCGCGCGCAAAGGCCTGCACAGCCTCAGACGGCAGTTGAAACCGTACGGTCATCAAATCCACCAAAACAGTGAGAGGTCAAAGGCCCGCTCGACAAACCAGGCCAGCGCCACCAGCAGGGCAACCCAGGAGCCCCCGACCAACACGCCGCGCTGGTACAGGCGCGTATGCCGCAGCACAAAGGCCAGCGGCAAAAACACCGCCACGATGGCCAGTTGCCCCAGCTCGACGCCCAGGTTAAAGCCCACCAGGCTCACGACCAACGCCCCGGTGGGCAGGCCCAGCTCCGTCAGCACGCTGGCAAAGCCAAAGCCATGGATCAGCCCAAAGAAGAATGCCATCAGCCAGCGCCCTTGCACCATCGGCACCAAGTTGTTGGCGGCAGCAAACACCACAGACGCAGCAATCGCCGACTCCACCAGGCGGCTTGGCAGGCTGATGATCTCCAGGGCAGCCAGCGATAGGGTGATGGAGTGCGCCAAGGTAAAGGCCGTAACCACCGCCAGCACGCTCAGGCTAGCCTCTTTAAAGCGACTGACCCCACGCACGCCACCGCCCAGCCCGCCTCTTCGGCGAGGCAGCAATACCGCCGGCAAAAGCAACGCGAGCAAGAACAAGATGTGGTCAAAGCCGATCCAGATGTGCCACACACCCTGCCACAGGTACTGCACAAACTGAGCGCCGGCAGTCGCCGCCTCTGAAAACTGCAAAGGCCCGCTTTGTGGCCCCAGCACAGCACTGTGCGTGACGCCGTCCAGGTCGAGCTTGAGCAGTCCGCGGTGCTGTGCGTCGAGGTCAAACAAGAGGCTGTATTGAAGGGACAAAGGTCCGGCATCACGCGGGCATCGGCCAGCCCAGGCCAGTACCGCGTAGCTACCGTCGGTATGCTCGTCCACTTGCAATGCTTTCGGCTGGAAGCTGCAAGCACCGCCCCGTTGCAGGCTTAGGCGGCTGCTTGCCCAGGCCTGCAGCTCGCGCTGCTTTTGCTGCAACTCCCCCCAGGTGATCTGGTCGTCGCCGTTGGCATCAAGGCCAATGGCAAATTGAATGTCGCGCAGGGCAATGTCCCACTGCACGTTCACTTGATCGGCCTGGACCTGAACCGTCAGGTAACTGTCGCTCGATTTGTGCGCCAGCGCAGTGCCAGCCATCAACACCAGCCAGGCCATGATCACGACCCGGACCACCCTTTGGCGCCATGAGCAGCGGTTCATGGGCTGCCCTTGGGTAGAGCGGCCAGCTGCGCCAGCTGCTGGATCAGTGGGGCACCCTGAAACCCACTGGCTTTAAACCAGGCTTCGACCTTCTCGGCTGGCGCTCGCTGGCCCGCCGCCAACGCGGCCTCCAGCAGAATGCGGGCGTCGCGCGGTTCGCGCTGCACCTCGTAGTTGGCCTGCGCCAGGGCCAGGGCAGAGCCGATATCGCGGCGCAGCTGCAGCGCGTAGCGGGCCTCCTCAGCCCGGTGGGTGGTATCACCGCGCAGCCGGGTCGCCGCAAAGCGCTCATCCAGCATTTTCACCAGCGCAGGGGCTTTGGGTGAGCCAATTTGCTGGTGCGCCAGGGCCAGACGCAGCAGGAGCGGGTCCGAAGCCTCATTACCAGCCAGCAGTGCTACCACTTCTTTGGGGCGTTGCTGGTCAAGCAAGAAGTCACTCCAGGCGGCCAGCAAATAAGCATCGGTGAGCCCCAGACGCAAGGCGCTTTTATAGTGACTTTCTGCCAGCGCCGCCCGGCCCTGCCAAGCCGCAACCTCGGCCAGCCGGGTCAATAACCACAAACGGTTGCCGGGGTCGTCCGCCCGGGCCAAGCCCTTCTCAAGCGCTTGGTAACCCTGAGCCAATTGACCGGTGTAGGCCAGAGTCAGGCCCAGGCAGCCTGACTGCAGGGTTAGCGACCCGGCTGCGCCCAAGGCCGCGCAAGCCTGGCCGGCGCCAGCGTAGTCGGCCTGCACCAAGGCGATGGCGCCAAGCCAGCCATGCGCCTCCGCAAAATCGGGCTGGGCGGCCAGGGCAGCGCGCAGGTCACCCTTGGCCTCTTCAAACCCGTGGCGGTATTGACGCAGCAAGCTACGAACGAACAAGAGCTCTGCAGACAGCGGCGCTGGGTAGCCGCTGATCAATGCATCGGCGTAGCCCACATAACGCGGGTCGCCATGGGCCATGGCCAGGTCAAAATACAGCCGGGCCAAGGCCGCCACGGCCTGGGCGTCCCTCGGGGCGCGGTTAACAGCTTGCTGGTATTGCTTGAGACGGCTGGCATCCGGGTCGCCGGCCTTGACAGCCAATCGCTCCAGCACCTCAGCGGCATCAGTCGGCGTTCGGGGAGCCGTCCAGCCCAAGGTGACGACGCAGGAAAGGGCCAACCCGATCAGACCTCGGGTTAACCCGACTTTGCCTTGCTCGGTAAATTTAGACATAATGTGGCGGCCTAATCAGGCTTACGTTTGACAAATATTTAATAGGATTAAATCATGACCAAAGCTCTGTCAGTAATTGTTGCATCAATGATGTTCGCTTCAGCCGCAATGGCACAGAGCGGCGCGATGAGCGACGCAGACAAGAAAAAGATGGAAGAGGCTTGCAAAAAGGCTGATCCCAAGATGGACGCCAAAATGAAGGCTGACTGCGAAAAGATGAAGGCAGCCAAGAAGTAATCTTCTCGGCATTTGGAAAAAAAAACGGGCCTCTGGCCCGTTTTTTTGGCCTGCCCTCAAGTGACCGGTTGCGACTGCGAACGCATCCGACAGTCATAATGATTCTTCCCAAACCTGTCTGGAGACTGTCATGCGCCCCATGCTTAGCTTTCGATCCATCCTGAGTGCCTTGGTGCTTTCAATGCTGGGGGTGGTTTCAACCGGCTCAGCGCTCGCGCAAGCCAACTACCCCGACAAGCCAGTGCGCTTTGTGGTTCCCTACCCGCCCGGTGGCGGCACCGACGTGATTGCGCGCATTGTGCAAGACCGCTTTCAGGCACTGCTGGGCCAGCCCATCATCATCGACAACAAGGGCGGCGCCGGCGGCTCAGTGGGCTCTGAGCTGGCAGCACGCGCCGCCCCGGACGGCTACACCGTGCTGTTCACGCTGAGCTCACACACCATCAACCCCGCCATCTACCCCAAACTCTCGTTTGACACGATCAAGGATTTTGAGTCAATTGGCACAGTGGCCTCATTGCCGCAAATTCTGGTGGCTAACCCACAGGTGCCGGCCAACACCGTGGCTGAATTGGTGGCGCTGGCCAAAGCCAAGCCCGAGCTGTTGGCTTACGCCTCGGTCGGCAATGGCTCCCCCGGGCATTTGGCGGGCGAGCTGTTCAAGCTGCGCACAGGCACGCAAATGACCCACATTCCCTACCGTGGTGGCGGCCCGGCCGTCACCGACGTCATCAGTGGCCAGGTACCGCTGCTGTGGGTATCGATCCCCGCCGCTGCTCAGTTTGTCAAAACCGGCAAGCTCAAGGCCTTGGCAGTCTCCACACTCAAACGCAGCGCGGCTTTCCCCGATGTGCCCACTGTGCAGGAGACCGGCGTGCCGGACTTTGAGGTGGACTCCTGGTACGCCATGTTCGTGCCGGCCCGCACGCCGCAGCCCGTGATTGACCGGCTTAACCGGGCCCTTAACAGCGTCGTGGCCGAGCCTGGCATCCGTGACAAACTGCTGGCCCAGGGCGCCGAGGGCGTGGGCGGCACCCCTCAGGCGCTGACCCGCATCGTGGCAGCCGAAATTCCGAAGTGGGTCAAGCTGGCCAAAGACGCCAACATCAAGGCCGACTGACATGCTGACATCCGCAGGCGAAGTCGATCAAACTGTTGCTGATCTTGTCAGCCGGGCGCGGCGTGCTCAGCAGGTGGCCGAGGGCTACGACCAGGCTCGGGTTGACGAGCTGGTCGCCGCCGCCGGCTGGGCCATCTTGGCACCGGATCGAAACCGCGAGTTGGCCGAGCTGGCCGTGGCCGACACAGGCATAGGCAACGTGGCCGACAAAGTGCGCAAGAACCACCGCAAGACGCTGGGCCTGCTGCGGGACCTGCAGGGCGCACGCTCGGTCGGCGTGATCCATGAAGACCCGGCTTTGGGCCTGACCGAGATTGCCCGGCCCGTGGGCGTGGTCTGCGCTGTCACGCCCTCCACCAACCCGGCGGCCACACCTGCCAACAAGATCATCAATGCCCTCAAGGGACGCAACGCCGTGATCGTGGCCCCCTCCCCAAAAGGTTGGAGCACGGCTGCCAAGCTGATCGAGCATATGCAGACGCAGCTGGTGCGCATTGGTGCGCCGCCTGATCTGGTGCAACTGCTGCCAGACCCGATCAGCAAGGCGGCCACACTGTCCTTGATGCGCCAGTGTGACCTGGTGGTGGCCACCGGCTCACAGGCCAATGTGCGCGCGGCCTACGCCAGCGGCACGCCGGCCTTCGGCGTGGGCGCGGGCAATGTGGCGGGCATCGTCGATGAGACCGCCGACCCGCAGGCCGCTGCCGAGCGGATTTTTCGCTCCAAGACCTTTGACAACGCCACCAGCTGCTCGTCTGAGAACAGCCTGGTGCTGCTGCATGACGTACGGGCAGCTACGCTGGCCGCGCTGCGCGATCAAGGTGCGGTGCTGTTGGATGCCGCTCAAAAAGCCCGTCTGGCGGCCGTGATGTGGTCAGACGGCAAGCTCTCCTCGGCAGTGATTGGCCAGTCGGCCACCACCATTGCCAACCGCGCCGGGCTGCCCGAGGTGGCTGCGCTGTCGCCCACCATGCTGCTGGTGGAAGAGGACGGTATTGGCGAAGCACACCCGTTCTCGGGCGAAAAGCTGTGCCCGGTGTTGGCGGTTTACAGCGTGCCAGATTTTGACGCAGCAGCCGATACCGTCAGCCGCTTGTACGCCTTTCAAGGCGCCGGCCATTCGGTCGGCCTGCACAGCCGCAGGCCCGAACGGGCGCTGCAGCTGGGGCTGACACTGCCGGTGTCGCGTGTGATCGTGGAGCAGGCCCACTGCATCGCCACCGGTGGCAGCTTTGACAACGGCCTGCCGTTTTCGCTGTCCATGGGCTGCGGAACCTGGGGCAAGAACAATTTTTCCGACAACCTGAACTACCGGCACTACCTCAACATCACCCGTATTTCGCGCCCCATCCCAGAACGAATCCCGACCGAACAGGCGATTTTCGGTACGTTTTTTGACAAGTACGGACGCGCATGAGCTCAACGGTTCGCGCCCTGGTTGATCATCAGGCCAGCCTGCGGCCAGATGCCACTTATGCTCTCGACTGCGACGGTGGACCAAGCTTGAATTACGGCACACTGGCCAAGCGCTGCAGGCAGGTTTCGGCGCTGCTGCTGGCGCAAGGCAGCGTGCCGGGCGATACGGTGTCGCTGGTCATGCCCAATGGGCTGGCCACGCTGCAGTGGCTGCTGGGCGCGATGCAGGGCGGCTGGTGCGTCAACCCGGTCAACCTGCTGTCACAGGCGGACCAAATGCGCTATGTGCTTGATCACAGCGATTGCAGCTTAGTGATCGTCAGCCCCGATTGGGAAGCCCCAGTTCGCGCGCTGCTGCAGGACATCCCGCGTGACATCAGCGTGCTGGTCAGCGCGCTAGAGCACCACGACTGGCCCGAGGCCGAGGCCGACCTGCCGGCCCCGATGCCTGACGCCATGGCACTGCTGATGTACACCTCAGGCACGACCGGGCAACCCAAGGGGGTGATGCTGACGCAGGCCAACCTGGCCGCCAACGCAGCGGCCATCAGCGCCGAGCATGCGCTGCAAGCCCATGACCGGGTGCTGGCGGTGCTGCCGCTGTACCACATCAATGCCTTTGCTGTGACCATGCTGGCGCCGCTGGCCCATGGCGGCAGCCTGGCGATGCCACCCAGATTTTCAGCTGCGCGCTTTTGGGAACAGGCCAGCCAGAGCGCTTGCACCTGGATCAATGTGGTGCCAACCATGATCTCCTATCTGCTCGACGGCGCTGTGCCAACACAGGAACAGACCCGTGGGCTGCGCTTTTGCCGCTCGGCCTCGGCCGCCCTGCCGCCCGAGCACCTGCGTGCCTTCGAGCAACGCTTTGGTCTTGGCA
>JBIKZZ010000135.1:0-8532 GCA_044354435.1 Rhodoferax sp.
GAAAGCCTCTACAAAGCCTTGTCTGGCGAAGGTAACCCCAGTTTTTCGACCATCCTCAAGGTCACTGCAGCACTGGGAATCCAGCTTCACGCACAAACCGCACCGGGCAGCTAAACCCGCCGTAAATCCAAGGTAAACGGAAACTCCCGGCTGCCCGCCACATGCACCGTGGGTGCCGCCCATATTGACCGGGTCGGGCAGGTGAAGTATCAAGTGGTGGTTGCTGCGCCAATGTTGTCACCAGATTTACACGCCGAGGTCAGATCATGCAAAGGCGGCGCTGTGCCGTTTACCACCTTCCCGAGGTCCACCATGTCCACTGATCCAAAGCATGAAATCGAAATTGACGGCGCTGAAAGCTTTACGGCGGAAGCGTTCGATGATGAGTTTGAAACCATAGGCGACTACCACCGCAAGGCCGCGCACTACTTTTCGCAGGCTGCCAAGCATCACCTTGCCGCCGCCGCCGCAGATGACGAAGGCGATGAAACCGCTACGGAACTGAATGCCTTCAAAGCCTACCGCGACCAACTCAACGGCGTTCAGTGTGCTGAAATTGCGGCGATGGAAAGCGGAGACAAAGCCGACTCCTCGGATGGCTTGGATGAAGAAGAAGGCGCCGATCTGTAAACGGTCTGCATCTGAGCCCCTTGACGCTCTGTATCCACTGGCTGCTACCTAGGGCCATTCAAAAAGGCCGCTAAGGCGGTCTGGGTTGAGGGGCTCCGTAGCAGCGTCTTGTGGTTGGTGCCTGGCACCACGATCACCGGGCCCAGCCCGTGCAAGCGGGCAGCCAGGGCCAGACTGTTTTGGTGTGATATGCGGGCGTCGCTTGCGGCAAGCAAGAGTGCAGTTTTAGCCTGAGTGTGGGCGGCGTCACCGCGACAGTCAAACTTCTGGTGCAAGGCCCAACGCATGGCGTAAAGAAAATATCGCTCGCGCACCAGCTGCCCCATGCTTTCAAAAGGCGACAGCAGCACCAAGCGGGTCACTTGACGGCGCGCTGCCACCGCCAAAGCTATGGCTGTTCCCAAGCTGCGCCCGACCAACACCATCTCCTCGCATTGGTCGCCCTCCAGACGACAGACTTCATCAAAGATTTTCAAGGCGTCAGCTTTGGCGGTGGCCTCAGACGAGCGCCCGCCAGATTGGCCAAAGCCGCGGTAATTGAACGCATAAATGGTCCAAGGCCCCAGATAAGTGACCATGCCGCAGGACCAGCCGACATGCTCGTTGCGGCCGCCAAAGTAAATCAGCACCTTGCGCTGCTGCGCTTCCAGCGGCCGGCTCGCCCAGCCCTCCAACTGCACCGTGCGGGTTACCGCCAGTCGCATGGGCTGCACGGTATGCTGGCTGTCAATCGGACCAGGCAACAGTGGGCGCAATCGCGTCGGCTTACCAAATATGATGCGCGCCTGCGCGACCCACAAAAATAAAGCTACGGCGGCGTAGCCAAACAAGGCGGCCAGCGCCAAGTCGATAAAACTGACTTGCATGTGAACGCGGTTTGGATTGAAGCCGTTCCCACCCGCTAAGCCAGCAGCTAAACCCGCCGCAGATCCAGGGTAAACGGAAACTCCCGGCTGCCCGCCACGTGCACCGCAGGTGCCGCCGCGCTGATGGTGCCGGGGGAATGGCCCATGGCGACGAAGCGGGACAGGCGGCGGCTTTCGGCCTCAAAGGCGTTGACCGGCAGTGTCTCGTAGCTCAGGCCGCCCGGGTGGGTGACGTGGTAGCGGCAGCCGCCGACCGAGCGCTTCATCCAGGTGTCGACGATGTCAAAGGTGAGCGGCGCATGGATGCCGATGCTGGGGTGTAGGCTCGATGGTGGGTTCCAGGCCTTGTAGCGCACACCAGCCACAAACTCAGCCGTGGTGCCGGTGGGTTGCAGAGGCAAGGCGTAGCCGTTGCAGCTGACGGTGTAGCGGCTGGGGTTGAGACCGCTGACGCGCACCTCGATGCGCTCCAGGGATGAGTCCACATAACGTGCGGTGCCGGCGGCGCTGCCTTCTTCGCCCATCACATGCCAGGGCTCCAGCGCGCTGCGTAGGCTCATCGTCATGCCTGTGCTGCTCACACTGCCGATCAGCGGGAAGCGGAACTCATGGTGCGGCGCAAACCAGCTGTCGTCAAAGGCAAAGCCGGCCTGGCGCATCTCGGCCAGCACGTCGGCAAAGTCGGCGGCAATAAAGGTGGGCAGCATGAAGCGGTCATGCAGCTCGGTGCCCCAGCGTGTCACCGGCGCCTGGTAGGGCGTGTGCCAGAAGCGCGCCACCAGCGCCCGCAGCAAGAGCTGCTGCACGATGCTCATGCGCGGGTGCGGCGGCATCTCAAAGGCGCGCAGTTCCAGCAGGCCCAGGCGGCCGGTGGCCGAATCGGGCGAGAACATCTTGTCGATGGAAAACTCGCTGCGGTGGGTGTTGCCGGTCACGTCCACCAAAATATTGCGCAGGGTACGGTCCAGCAGCCAGTGCGGCATGTAGTTGTGGCCCCCACGCTCCCCCACGGTGTGTGGGTCGCTGCCCCCCGAGGGGGCTTGCCCGGCTTGGGACGGCCCGGCGCCGGGCAGGCCGCTTCGGGCCGCCGCCTTGTGGATTTCACCCAGCGCAATTTCAAGTTCAAACAGCTGGTCGTTGCGCGCCTCGTCCACGCGCGGCGCCTGGCTGGTGGGGCCGATGAACATGCCGCTGAACAGGTAGCTCAGCGATGGGTGGTTGTGCCAGTACAGCACCAGGCTGGCCAGCAGCGTGGGCCGGCGCAAAAACGGGCTGTCGGCGGGGGTGGCGCCGCCCATTACAAAGTGGTTGCCACCGCCGGTGCCGGTGTGACGGCCGTCGGTCATGAACTTTTCGGCGCTCAGGCGTGACTCAAACGCGGCCTGGTACAAAAATTCGGTGTTGTGCACCAGCTCGTCCCAGTGGGCCACCGGGTGGATGTTGACCTCAATCACGCCGGGGTCGGGCGTGACCTGCAGCAGCTTGAGGCGCGGGTCGCGTGGCGGCGGGTAGCCCTCCAGGACGATCTGCATGCCCAGCTGCTCGGCGGTGGCCTCTAGGGCAGTGAGCAGGCGGAGGTAGTCTTCGAGTTCCTCCAGCGGCGGCATAAAGACATACAACACACCCGATTTGACACCCACCGACTCGGCCTTGGGGCCGCTGGCACGGCGCGGGTCACGCACCTCAACGCACAGCGCGGTGCGGGCCAGCCAGTGGGCGGATTCCTTGGCGGCCGGGGCGCGGTGGCTGGTGGCGGTGTTCGAGGCGCTTTGCCGGGTCACCGGCGCAATGCCAGCTGGTGTCGGTGTCGTGGCCAGGGCATCGCGGGCGGGCAGGGCGGCCTTGGGCACCGAGGGGTCGGCCTCGTTCAGGTAGGGAAAATCGGCCTCGCTGACCCAGGGCAGCGAATCCAGCGGCAGGCGCAGACCCATGGGCGAGTCGCCGGGCATCAGGTACAGACGCTCATCGCGCACAAACCAGGGGCCGGTGCGCCAGTGCGGGCCGGCCTGGTCTGCGCCCTCAATGGCCTTGATGGGCAGCACATAGCCGATTTCGCTGTCTAGCTTTTGCTCAAACACCCGGCGCAGGCGCATGCGCTCCATCTCGTCGCCAAGCTTGGAATCAAACGGGTCCACATTGACCGGAAGGCGGCGTTCGCGCCACAGGTAGTACCAGACGTCTTCATAGGCGCTCAGCATGTAGGCGTCGCTCAGGCCCAGTTGCGCGGCCAGCGCCCGGGTGAAGCGCTGGGCATCGGCGCTGGTGTACTGGGTGGGCAGGCGTTCGTCGGCAAACAGGGCAGGGTTGGCCCACACCGGGTGGCCGTCGGCGCGCCAGTAAATATTGAGGGCCCAGCGCGGCAGCTGCTCGCCCGGGTACCACTTGCCCTGGCCGAAATGCAAAAAGCCGCCTTGGCCGTATTCATCGCGCAGCTTGTGCACCAAGGCCGTGGCCAGGCCGCGCTTGGTAGGGCCCATGGCGTCGATGTTCCACTCTGGTGCATCGCGGTTGTCTACCGCCACAAAGGTGGGTTCGCCGCCCATGGTCAGGCGCACGTCGCCGGCATCCAGCGCCTGGTCCACCTGCTGGCCCAGGGCCATCACCGCCTGCCATTGCTCCTCGGTGTAGGGCTTGGTCACGCGCGGGGTTTCCAGCAGGCGCGTCACCGCCATGTGGTGGCTGAACTCCACCTCGCACTCGTCAATGCCGCCCTCGATCGGCGCGGCCCCTGAGGGCTGGGGCGTGCAGGCCAGCGGAATATGGCCCTCGCCAGCCAGCAGACCGGAGGTGGCGTCCAGCCCAACCCAGCCGGCGCCGGGCAGATAGACCTCGCACCAGGCGTGCAGGTCGGTAAAGTCCACTTCTGTGCCGCTGGGGCCGTCCAGCGACTTGACGTCAGGCGTGAGCTGGATGAGATAGCCCGACACAAAGCGCGCCGCCAGACCGCAGTGGCGCAGCAGCTGCACCATCAGCCAGGCCGAGTCGCGGCAGGAGCCCGAGCCCAGCGCCAGCGTTTCTTCGGGCGTTTGCACGCCGGGCTCCATGCGGATCAGGTAGCTGATGTCCTGGTGAACCATCTGGTTCACCGCCACCAAAAAGTCAATGCTGCGGCGCTCACTCAGGTCGATGCGTGCCAAGCAGGCCTTGAACAGGTCGCCCGCCGCCTCAGTCGCCAGGTAGGGTGCCAGCTCCTGCGCCAGCAGGGACTCATACTTGAAAGGGTAATGGTCTGCGCTGGGCTCCAGAAAGAAGTCAAACGGGTTGTAGACCGCCATCTCCACCACCAGGTCCACCGTCACCTTGAACTCTTTGGCCGGCTTGGGGAACACCAGCCGCGCCTGGTAATTGGCGAACGGGTCTTGCTGCCAGTTGACGAAGTGTCCTGCCGGCTCGACCTTGAGCGAGTACGAGATGATTTTGCTGCGGCAATGCGGCGCCGGGCGCAGCCGGATCACCTGAGGCCCGAGGTTGATGGACCGGTCGTAGCGGTAATGGGTGGTGTGGGTCAGCGCGGCGTGGATAGACATCGGGGGTCTCGGTGATCTCGGTGAGGGCAGGGCCCTGCCGGTAAGCGGTCAAAGCAATCTTGGTGCCAGTGGGCACCCCGGGTCAGCTTACATCGACCCGGCCAGCATGGCCTGGTAATCGTCTGCGCTGGCCAGGCGGGGGTTGGTTTTGTGGCAATGGTCAGCCAGGGCGCCTGTGATGACGCGGGCAAAACTGTCGGCCCGCACGCCCATCGCAGCCAGGCCGCTGGGCAGGCGCAGGCGGGCGTTCATGTCGTGGATGGCTTGCGGGATGTCTGCGGCGGCTGCAAGACCCATGGCCTGGGCCATGCGCTGCAGGCGGCGCTCTTGCTGGATGGAGGGCGCGCTGGCGTTGAAGGTGACCACCGCCGGCAAAAACATGGCGTTGAGCGTGCCGTGGTGCAGGCGCGGATCGACCCCGCCCAGGCTGTGGCTTAGGCTGTGCACGCAGCCCAGGCCTTTTTGGAAGGCCATGGCGCCCTGCATCGAGGCGCTCATCATGTTCAGGCGGGCCTCGCGGTCAGCACCGTCGCGGGTGGCGCGTTCGATGTGGGCCCAGCCGCGCGCCAGGCCATCGAGCGCGATGCCGTCGGCCGGCGGGTTGAAGGCCGGCGCCATGAAGGTCTCCATGCAGTGGGCGATGGCATCCATGCCGGTGGCGGCCGTCAGCTGCGGCGGCAGGCCCAGTGTGAGCTCGGGGTCGCAAATGGCGGCTTTGGGCACCAGGTGCCAGGAATGAAAACCCAGCTTGCGGCCATCGTCCACGATCAATATGGCGCCGCGCGCCACCTCGCTGCCGGTGCCGCTGGTGGTGGGCACGGCGATGATGGGCGCCACCCGATCGCTGATTCGGGCCGAGCCGCCTTCGATGGTGGCGTAATGCGTGAGCGGCCCCTCATGCGTGGCGGCGATGGCCACGCCCTTGGCGCAGTCGATGGCGCTGCCGCCTCCCAGCGCAATCAGGCCATCGCAGCCCTGGGCCCGATAGACGCTGGAGGCAGCGCGTACGGCCGCCTCGGTCGGGTTGGACGGGGTCTGGTCAAACACCGCAACCGGCCAGCCCGGCAGCACATCCAGCGCGCGCTGCAGCAGCCCGGCGGCCTTGACGCCGGCGTCTGTGACGACCAGCGGGCGGCTGATGCCGACGCGCTCACACTCTTGCTTGAGCAGCGAGAGCGCGCCAAAGTCGAACTGGATCTGGGTGATGTAGTTGATGAAGGCCATGGTGTTGCGTGTACGATCTGAAAACTGAACTGTAACAACAAGCACCCGGCCTGTGTGGCCTAAGCACTACCCAGCCATGACGACACCGCGCCGCGAAGACTTTCGTTTTATCAACCCGCTGCGGGTCCGCTGGTCTGAAGTTGACCAGCAAAAAGTGGTGTTCAACGCCCACTACCTCACCTACTTTGACATCGCGATCACCGATTACTGGCGCGCCATGGCCATTCCCTACGAGGCCAGCATGCCTGGCCTGGGCGGCGAGCCCTTTGTGCGCAAGGCCACGGTGGAGTTTCATGCCTCGGCCCGGCTGGACGACCAGCTCGAGGTGGGCCTGAAATGCGCGCGCATCGGCACCTCGTCCATGGGGTTTGTGGGCGGCATTTTTAGAGACGAGCAGTTGCTGATCAGCAGCGAACTGGTTTATGTGTTTGCTGACCCCCACGCCCAGGTCTCGGTGCCAGTTCCGCCGCGCCTGCGCGAGATCATGCTCGGCTATGAGGCCTGCGAGCCAATGACCCGCACTGAGGTTGGCGCCTGGCCGGCCCTGGCCGCGGAGTTACTGTCGCTGCGGCAGGATGTGGGTTCGGCTGAGGCCGAAGACCCGGGCGACGCAACGGCCCTGCATGTGCTGCTGCGCAACCGGCTCGGGCTTCCCGTGGCCAGCGGCCGGCTGCTGCCGGCTGTGGCGGGAGTTTCAACCATTGACCGGCTGGGCGTACGCCGCGTGCTGCGCGGCTCACACTATGGCCGCGCCACCTTGATGGCATTGATCAAGGCAGCCGAAGGCCGCGGCGACCACGCCGTGCAAGCCCAGACCCCGCGCGGCAGCCGTGGTTTTTTTGAGCGGCAGGGTTTCGAGGCCCAGGGCGAACCGTACGAGGTGGATGGCGCGGTCTACACCACGCTGCGCCTCGGCCTGTAATCGTCTTCTCGTTTTCGATCCGTCATCCCCGACCTGATCGGGGATCCATGACTTCCTGGATTCCCGCCTGCGCGGGAATGACGAGAGGAAAAGTCATCCCCGACCCCCGATCAGGACCAGGGCAGGCGGCGGCGGGGATCCATTGGCTTGCGCCTAAATGTCTGCCAATAGCGGGTAGGGCGCCGGGCTCAATGTGAGTGCGGGCCCGGTCGCGCTGCCCAGGTGAAGGCCGCCCGAGTCAACGGCGCTGACTTGCAACGACACAATAGCGTCCCAACCACTTGCCACACCCTTCGGCGCGGCCGAAGCCTGCGCCACAGTGCCGCAGGGCTGGTTAGGCTCGCTGGCCTGGAAAATCTCGTCCCCGGCCTTGAGCTCAGCATCAGCATGGGCCAAAAAAGCGCGCCGTTTGAGCGTGCCGCGAAACTGGCTGCGGGCCACCACCTCCTGACCCGGGTAACAGCCTTTTTTGAAGTTAACCCCACCTACAGATTCATAATTGAGCATTTGCGGCACGAAGGCGTCCACAATCGGAGGACTGATCGTGGCAATACCGCTGCGCACCTCGCCCCAGGCCCAAACCGCTGGATCCAGCGCCTCGCCCACCGGCAAAGCTGTGCCCACTGGCGCCACCCAAAGGCCACGCCTGACACCATCAGCCGGGTACAGCACCACCAGATTCGCATCATCTAAATCGAGCTTAGCCCATACGGGACGGTCTTTCTCTGCTACTAAATCCATAGCTGATCCGGCCAGACCGATGACCAAAAAATCAGCGCTGGCATCGCTCAGCTTGGCCTTGGCGCGCATCACAAACATTGACAGGCGCTTGAGCGTGGGCGCCAGAATGTCCTGGGGGCAGACCAGCAGCAACTCAGTGGGGCTGCGTTTGAAGACGACAAAACTGGCCTGCATCCGGCCCTTGGCCGAGCAAAATGCCGCCAGTCGGGCCTCGGTTTGGCCAAGCAGCGCCGTGTCTTGCGTCAATTGACCATGTAGAAAGCTGGCAGCGTCCAGACCCTCGGCCCGAATCACGCCAAGCTGGGACAGGCGGGCGACGCCCTGTAGGGTGGTGATGTTCATGGTCTGAATTATCATGCTTGCCTCATGACTCCTCGGGCTTTAGGGCTGTGCGTCGATTTTTAACTGTGCTGGGCGTACTCGGCTTGCTGGCCGCTATGCTGAGTGCCTCTGCGCTGTGGTGGCTGAACCACGACCTGCATCCCGGCGCGCAGGCGCTGGAGTTGGCGGTTGACCCCGGTACACCACCGCGCGGCGTGGCGCAGGCTGTCAAGGATGCAGGGGCCAAAGTTAACCCGCTGTTGCTGTACGGCTGGTTCCGGTTGTCAGGTCAGTCGCGCCA
>JBIKZZ010000136.1:0-8524 GCA_044354435.1 Rhodoferax sp.
CAGCAAGCGATCGACCGTTACCTGGAGGCGGCCCGCCTGACCAACCGGCAGGTGCGTTGCGTGGGGGTGAGCATCAACTCGTCGTCCCTCACGGATGCACAGTGGCAAGCCTATGCGGCGAGTGTTGGGCTCAAGCTGGGCCTGCCGGTGGTGGACCCGATGCGCGGTGGCGTTGACGCGCTGGCCGACGCCCTGCTGGCCCGATGATCAACTGCCGCACGAGCATCGAACACTGGGCGATGACCGAGCCCTTCGAGATTGCACGCGAGGTCATCACCGACCTGCCGGTGCTGATGCTGGGCTTGGCCGACGAGCAGGGGCATGTCGGCCGTGCCGAGGCAGCCGGGGTTGACTACGACGGCGAGACGCCACACAGCATGGCCGGACAAATTGCCGGTGTGCTTGACCAGTTGCATGACGACATGAGCGGCGCCGACCTGATGCGCCTGTTGCCGGCGGGTGGCGCCCGCAATGCGCTGGACTGCGCCCTGTGGGACTTGCGTGCCAAGCAGACGGGCGTGCCGGCCTGGCGCCAGGCCGGCCTTACCGGGCTGAAGCCGGTCATCACGGCCTACACCATCGGCCTGGGTGACGAGGCCACCACCCGGCGCAAGTTGCGGGCTGCGCGCCAGTACCCGCTGCTCAAGCTCAAGGTCGATGCGCAGCGCCATGTGGACATCGTCCATATGGCGCGCCAGGAACACCCGCAGGCACGGCTCATGGTCGACGCCAACCAGGCCTGGTCGCGTGCACTGCTGTTAGAGCTGCTGCCTAAGTTGGCAGCACTGGGTGTCGAACTGGTGGAGCAGCCCCTGCCGCGCGGCCAAGACGCCGAGCTTGACGGCCTGGTCTCCCCGATTCCGCTGGCAGCTGACGAATCCTGCACCGACAGCAGTTCGCTGGCGCACCTGGTCGGCCGTTACCAGTACATCACGATCAAACTAGACAAGTGCGGCGGCCTGACCGAAGCCCTGGCCATGGCCGATGCCGCCGAGCAACGCGGCCTGGGGCTCATGGTGGGCAATATGTGTGGCACCTCTCTGGCCATGGCGCCGGCCTTCCTGCTGGCGCAACGCTGCCGCTATGTGGACCTGGATGGCCCCCTGTTGCAGCAACTCGACCGTGCGACGCCGATGCAGTTTCACGAGGGCTTGGTGGAGCCGCCAACAGCCGCCCTCTGGGGCTGAACGCTGCCACGGCCTCTGGCCCGCGTGTTCCGACCGCGAACTGCCGCAAAATCGCGGCATGCATTTAATTCGATCTCCCCTCCAAGCCCAAATTGTTCAATGGCTGGTGCAGCCCGGCGACCGGGGCTAGGCTTTTCAAACGCCCTTTTCCTTCCCCACGGCACCCCGAATACGGCAGAACAGGGGCGGCACACAGCGCCCGACGTGCCTGAATCTGCTGGCGAGCTGTTGTGCGTTGATGGCCCTGCTGCCTTCGCCGTCGGCGCAGAGTTGAGGCACATCCTCTGACCCACTTAAACGCGCCGCCCCTCATGAATGAACTCAAGCAACTCATTTTTAGAAAGTGCCAGATCAATACCGTTAACGGCCAAGGGCGACACCTTGGCCTCGACGGGTTGGATCGTAAACACACGACCGTCACGTCGCGCCACACGCACCTCACCTTCGGTTTGAGCGCAATCCAGCACCGCTGAAAACTGCTGCCTAGCCTCTGAGAACGTATAAACCTTCATGTCAATTCTCCTAAAACGGGTATACCGAGTTGACGGGCTGCGGCGTTCAGCGCCCCGTCTAAGCTGAGCAAGGGCGTACGGTATTGGGCTGCACAAGCAAGCAAATAAGCGTCATACGCGTACATTCGAAACTGTGCCGCCAAACCCAGTGCATGAATCAAGTCGACCTCCACCAGCTTGACAGGAATTTCACGGTAGGCCTGCACGCAGGCTTGTGCTTGCGTCAAATCAATTCGGCCACGCTTTAGCATGGCCGACAGCGCATTGCCCATCTCCCAGTGAACCGAAGCTGGCGCGATTAAACTTGCACCAGCAGTAAGACTCACGAGCCTAGACTTGCTGGATTCATTGGTGCATACGGCCAATAAAACAGAGGTATCGACGGTAGTTTGCATGAACATTGACTTGTACAAGTGAAGTCATCTTAGCACTTTAGCCATCAGCGCTGCCTAAGGCAAAAGACCGTGCTCAAGCAAATTTCAATAGACCGCAACTCACTCAAAGCCCCAGTTGCCGCGCCGCCAGCTCTTTCATGACCTCTTCCGCGCCGCCGCCAATCATCATAATCTTGACCTCGCGGTAAACGGGTTCGTCACCTTGCCGCTGCGCGATGCGAAAGTACACGGCGCTGGCCCTGACCCGCGCCCTCACGGCGCGTGGCGTGCCAGCCACCTTCCGGGCGACCGGCCAGACCGGCATCATGATCGCTGGGGCGGGTGTCGCCGTAGACGCTGTGATTGCCGATTTCATCGCCGGCGCGGCGGAGGCCCTGTCGCCCGACAACGCCGCCGACCACTGGGACGTGATTGAAGGCCAGGGGGCTCTTTTTCACCCCGCTTATGCCGGGGTGACGCTGGGCCTGGTGCATGGCTCACAACCCGATGCCTTGGTGCTCTGCCACGACCCGTCCCGCGACACTGTGGAGGGCTACCCCGACTGCCCCATTCCTGATCTTCAGCAAGCGATCGACCGTTACCTGGAGGCGGCCCGCCTGACCAACCGGCAGGTGCGTTGCGTGGGGGTGAGCATCAACTCGTCGTCCCTCACCGATACCCAGTGGCAAGCCTACGCGGCGAGTGTCGGGCTCAAGCTGGGTCTGCCGGTGGTGGACCCAATGCGCGGCGGCGTTGACGCCCTGGCCGACGCCCTGCTGGCCCGATGATCAACTGCCGCACGAGCATCGAACACTGGGCGATGACCGAGCCCTTCGAGATTGCACGTGAGGTCATCACCGACCTGCCGGTGCTGATGCTGGGCTTGGCCGACGAGCAGGGGCATGTTGGCCGTGCCGAGGCAGCCGGGGTTGACTACGACGGCGAGACGCCACACAGCATGGCCGGACAAATCGCCGGTGTGCTTGACCAGTTGCACGACGCCCTCAGCGGTGCCGAGCTGTTGCACCTGTTGCCGGCGGGTGGCGCCCGCAATGCGCTGGACTGCGCCCTGTGGGACTTGCGCGCTAAGCAGACCGGCGTGCCGGCCTGGCGCCAGGCCGGTCTTGCCGGGCTAAAGCCGGTCATCACGGCCTACACCATTGGCCTGGGTGACGAGGCCACCACCCGGCGCAAGTTGCGGGCTGCGCGCCACTACCCGCTGCTCAAGCTCAAGGTCGATGCGCAGCGTCATGTGGAGATCGTCCGTATGGCGCGCCAGGAACACCCGCAGGCACGGCTCATGGTCGACGCCAACCAGGCCTGGTCGCGTGCACTGCTGTTAGAGCTGCTGCCTGAGTTGGCAGCACTGGGTGTCGAACTGGTGGAGCAGCCCCTGCCGCGCGGCCAGGACGCCGAGCTTGACGTCCTGGTCTCCCCGATTCCGCTGGCGGCTGACGAATCCTGCACCGACAGCAGTTCGCTGGCGCACCTGGTCGGCCGTTACCAGTACATCACGATCAAACTGGACAAATGTGGCGGCTTGACCGAAGCCCTGGCCATGGCCGATGCCGCCGAGCAACGCGGCCTGGGGCTCATGGTGGGCAATATGTGTGGCACCTCTCTGGCCATGGCGCCGGCCTTCCTGGTGGCGCAACGCTGCCGCTATGTGGACCTGGATGGCCCCCTGTTGCAGCAACTCGACCGTGCGACGCCGATGCACTTCCACGACGGACTGATCGAGCCGCCAACCGCTGCCCTCTGGGGCTGAGCGCTGCCACGGCCTCTGGCTCGCGTGTTCCGACCGCGAACTGCCGCAAAATAGCGGCATGCATTTAATCCGTTCCCCCCTCCAAGCCCAAATTGTTCAATGGCTGGTACAGCCCGGCGACCTGGTGCAGGCCGATGCGCTGCTGGTGGTGCTGGAAGCCATGAAGATGGAGCACGAACTGCGCGCGCCCTGCGCCGGCCGGGTTGGTGACCTGCTGCGCCAAATCGGTGACCTGGTGGCTGAAGGCGAATTGCTATTGAATATAGAGCAAACTATTCAATCAGGACAAGGGCTAGAGGCCAAAAACGCTCAAATTTTTGCAGCTAACCCACCCAGTCTTTTCACGCCTGCCCCGTCTGCCGTGAGGCCCGACCTGCTGCGCCTGCAGCAGCGCCAGGCCCTGACGCTGGACGCCAGCCGACCCGAGGCCATGGCCAAGCGCCACGCGCTGGGCCTGCGCAGCGCGCGCGAGAACATCGCTGACCTGTGTGACCCGGGCAGCTTTGTCGAGTACGGCGCGTTGGCAGTGGCGGCCCAGCGCAGCCGGCGCAGTGAAGACGACCTGCAGCGCAACACCCCGGCCGACGGTATGGTGACTGGCATCGGCAGCATCAACCAGGCGCAATTTGGCCCCGATGCCGCCCGCGCCGTGGTGATGGCCTATGACGCCACCGTCTTGGCTGGCACCCAGGGCATGCGCAACCACCAAAAAACCGACCGCTTGCTGGCCCTGGCGCTGCAGCAGCAACTGCCGGTGGTGCTGTTTGCAGAAGGCGGCGGCGGCCGCCCGGGCGATGTCGACATGCCCATCGTGGCCGGCCTGCACGTGGCTACCTTTGCCAGCTTTGCCCGCTTGAACGGCCGGGTGCCGGTGCTGGCCATCGTGGCCGGTCGCTGCTTTGCCGGCAATGCCGCGCTGGCCGGCTGCGCTGACGTGATCATCGCCACCCGGGGCAGCAACCTCGGCATGGGCGGCCCGGCCATGATTGAGGGCGGTGGCCTGGGCGTGTTTCGCCCGGAGCAAATTGGCCCCAGCCCGGTGCAGCACGCCAATGGCGTGATCGATATCTTGGTGGACGACGAGGCCGCCGCTGTGGCGGCGGCCCGCCATTACTTGTCGTTCTTTCAGGGCCGCTTGACCGCAGACGCCGAGAAAGCGCCCGACCCGCTGGCGCTGCGCGATCTGGTGCCGGAGAA
The DNA here is from genome assembly GCA_044354435.1 of Rhodoferax sp. Lineage (GTDB taxonomy): Bacteria > Pseudomonadota > Gammaproteobacteria > Burkholderiales > Burkholderiaceae_C > Rhodoferax. Next base: position 5,039 of record JBIKZZ010000136.1, read on the forward strand.
CCGGCTGCGCGTCTATGACACCCGGGCCGCGATCCACGGCATTGCCGATATCGACAGCGTGCTGATGTTGCGCGAGGGTTTTGGCGCCGGCATCCACACCGCGCTGGCGCGCATCTGCGGGCGGCCGCTGGGCATTCTGGCCAACAACCCGCTGCACCTGGGCGGCGCCATCGACGCCGCGGCTGCCGACAAGGCTGCGCGCTTCATGCAACTGTGCAATGCGCACGGCCTGCCGCTGCTGAGCCTGGTGGACACGCCGGGTTTCATGGTGGGACCAGACGCTGAGGCGCAGGCGCAGGTGCGCCATGTCAGCCGCTTATTTATTGCTGCGGCCCACCTGCGGGTGCCTTTTTTCAGCGTGGTGCTGCGCAAGGGCTACGGCCTGGGTGCCATGGCCATGTGCGCTGGTGGTTTCCATGCGCCGCAGTTCACGGTGGCTTGGCCCACTGGCGAGTTCGGCGCCATGGGGCTGGAAGGTGCGGTGCGCCTGGGCTACCGCAAAGAGCTCGAAGCCCAGCCCGAGGGGCCAGCGCGCGAGGCCCTGTTTGAGCAACTGCTGGCGCAGGAATATGCCAAAGGCGGCGCCATCAACATGGCCGCCACCCTGGAGATTGACGCGGTGATCGACCCGGCCACCACGCGGGACTGGGTGCAGAAGGGCTTACACGCGCAGCCGGTGCTCACATCTGGCAACCAACTGGCGATTGATAGCTGGTAGGCTGGCGGCAGACTTGGGCCAAGGCCACTGCACCGGATGGACATCAAATTCCTGCCCGACTTGGTTGATGGTCTTGCCACTGCGCAATGCCTCAAGCGAAAAACCGCAGTCTGGCGGTTGACCAAAAAAAATAGCAATTTTGGCCGCGATACTTAAAAAGTAAGCATATTTTGAGTATTTGGGCGCAGTTGCTTTGGGTGATGGAAAGCGTAAAATGTGGTTATGCAGATGCAACTAACTTACTGGTGCAACCACTTTGCGTGTAATTCTTGATACTTCGGTGCTGGCAGCCGCAGCTCGCTCCCGCGATGGCGCGAGCTTTCACTTGCTGTCCATGCTACCCAGCAGCAAGTTTGAGATTGCGCTGACGGTTGCCCTGTACACAGAGTGGCAATCGGTGTTGACTAGACCGGAGCACTTGCCACTTGGAGCCAATGCCGAAGCGGCAATTGGTTTCTTGCGCTACTTGGCTTCGATTGCGCATCTTCAAGACGTGCACTTCCTATGGCGTCCGTTTTTGCGTGATCCTGACGACGACATGGTTTTGGAGGGTGCTGTGGCATCCAGTAGCCAGTACATCGTCACACACAATGTGAAAGACTTTAAGCGCGCCCCGGAACTGAAGGTGAATGCCATCACACCGGCAGAATTTTTGACTTTGCTGAGGTAAATCATGACCGCATTGACCGTAAGACTGCCCAATTCCGTGCACCAAAAAGTTCGGGAATTAGCCCTGCGCGACGAGATTTCTGTGAATCAGTTCATTGCCGCAGCCGTGTCAGAAAAAATGGCTTCGGTCATGACGTTGGACTATCTCAAGCTGGAAGCAGCGAAGGGCAAGCGCGGCGACTTTGACTACTTCTTGGGATTGGTTCCGAGTGCGCCGGTCATGACTGGTGATGAAATATGAGCAATAGGCAGTTGCTCGAGCGAGACATCTGCACCAAGTTCATCAATTCTGCTTTCCCGCAGCGCGCCTGGAGCGCTGTTTTTTCGCCCGCACCAGTTGACAAGCTGGCCGACCTCAAAGTCGGGTGTCGCTTGCGCCGCCAGATCTCAGTCCGGCTGTAGCGCAGCACCCTCGCCCACCTGCGCGTCACAGTCTTCCCACAAGGGCGGCCCGCGTGCCGATGCGATGTGTGGAGGCTCAGAATCTGGACAGATGTGTTCGAGTAGCGCGAACACCTCCTAAATGCGGGCGATCAGCCCCAGTGGACTCAGGGCAAGTTCATCGGCTTTTGCTGGCGATCGACAGCTGGTAGGCTGGCGACAGACCTGGGCCAGACCAATGCCTACGGCGCATCGAGGTCCAGCAATGTCATCCCCGCCCAACGCACCGCGCCGTTGTCAAAGCTCACCGTGTGGCTGCAGCCCAGGGCCTGGCCGATGTGGGTGATAAGCACATCGGCAAGGCCAGCGCTGGCCTTGGGGCTTTGGCGCAAGGCGTTGACCGCCGCTTGCACCGCTGGGCGGTGCTCCAGTTGCAAATGGCGGCTGTGCAGCAGGTCGTCGATCAAGTCCAGCAGCTCTGAGGGAGTCACTCGGTAAAGGCTCTGCAATACCCAGCACAACTCCACCAACACCACCACGCTGATGCCTGTTGTGCAATGGCTTGATCCATGGCGGCCAGGCTCACGGGCTTGCGCACCCGACCGGCGAACCGGCCCTTGAGCGCTCCGCTGCTGTCTTGCAGTGCGGTGACCCGCATGCCCGCCCAGCGCTTTGCGCAGCGCCAGCGGAATGGTGACCTGGCCTTTGCTCGTAACCGTGGAAGTGGACATCATTTTCCTTACTTAGGGTAAGAAATACTGCCATGGCGGTGCACCAACTGCCTTGCTTTACCTACGACGCAGTCCATCGTGGCCGCGTCCAATTATGTAAGAAACCTGCCCGATGAGGTGCTTCGGGCCATTCGAATCCAAGCCGCCCATCATGGCCGCAGCACCGAGGCGGAAATCCGCGACATCCTGGAGCGGGCAGCTAAGCCGGAGGGGCGCGTGAAACTTGGCTCGTTCCTGGTTGCCATCGCCCGCGAGGCTGGCGGCCTGACCGATGAAGAACACGCCTTGTTTGAGAGCGTGCGCATCAAGTCTGAAGCTCGTGCGGTGAGTTTCGAATGATCCTGCTCGATACGAACGTGATTTCGGAGCCGCAGCGCCGGGACAGCCTGCATGACAACTTGGAAAAACGCCTGCTGCCGATGTTCGCCAATCGGGTGCTGTCGTTCGATATGGTTTGCACAAAAGCCTATGCCGAACTGCTGGCCAAGTGCCGCTCTGCCGGCTTGGCGGTCGAAACGGCCGAGGCCTTCATTGCAGCCGTCGCCCTTGCCAACGGCTTCGCCGTCGCCACCCGCGACACCCGTCCTTTTGAAGCTGTTGGGGTGAACGTCATCAACCCTTGGCAAGCATCGCCATGAAGCAATGCCAACGACCCCCGGCCAAGCATCCCGCTTGAGAGAGGGCAGGCCAGCAGAGCCAACCCCGGCGCGCTGACGCTGGATTTTTAGGACTGGCGAAGAAATCCCCCTCGGTATTTTTGGACACCCATGTTTGGCTGTCCGCCACCGTGTTTTCTGGTCTGTGTGAAGCCATAGTGATGGAGTGTCACCAGCCCGATTGGCTGCTCACCACGCCACTGGTGCGGCAGGAGGCCCACGCTGTACTGGTCCGCAAATTTGCGCAAGTGCTGCAAGCGCGCGCCTTGTTTGATGCCATTTGGTCCGAAGCGGCCTGCGTGGTTGATGTGGCTGAACCGGCAGACGATAA
>JBIKZZ010000005.1:0-33469 GCA_044354435.1 Rhodoferax sp.
AAGGCGCTGGCGGATGCAGCCCGCGAAGCTGGCTTGCAGTTCTAAGCAGATCGGAAATAAAGATGGCTAAAGTACAAGCGAAGATGCAGGGTAAGGCCGAAGGGCCTGAAGACGGCCTGCGCGAAAAAATGATCGCGATCAATCGCGTCACCAAAGTGGTCAAGGGCGGCCGGATTCTCGGTTTCGCTGCGCTGACCGTGGTCGGTGACGGGGACGGTCGGATCGGTATGGGCAAGGGCAAGTCAAAAGAAGTGCCTGCCGCAGTTCAAAAGGCGATGGAAGAAGCGCGCCGCAACATGACCAAGATATCTCTGAAAAATGGCTCTATCCACCACAAGGTGATGGGGCAACACGGCGCAGCCTCGGTCATGATGGCACCGGCCCCCAAGGGGACCGGCATCATCGCCGGTGGTCCTATGCGCGCGGTGTTTGAGGTGGTAGGTATCACCGACATCGTGGCGAAAAGCCATGGCTCTACCAACCCCTACAACATGGTGCGTGCAACCCTTGACGCCCTGTCACACGCCACGACGCCTTCGGCTGTTGCTGCAAAGCGCGGCAAGTCTATCGAAGAGCTCTTCGCATAACCGGGAGTTGACTCATGACTACACCACAAACCGTCAAGGTCCAATTGGTCCGCAGCCCCATCGGCTGCAAAGAATCGCACCGGGCAACCGTCAGGGGCTTGGGCTTGCGCAAAATCCGCAGCACCAGCGAACTGGTGGACACACCCGAAGTGCGCGGCATGATCAACAAGATCAGTTATCTGGTCAAAGTGCTTTAAGGGATTGATGATGGAACTCAACGGCATCAAGCCAGCAGATGGCGCCAAGCATTACAAGCGGCGAGTCGGGCGTGGTATCGGCTCAGGCCTGGGCAAAACCGCTGGTCGTGGTCACAAAGGCCAAAAGTCACGCGCAGGTGGCTACCACAAGGTCGGCTTTGAAGGTGGCCAAATGCCCATGCAGCGCCGTCTCCCAAAGCGCGGCTTCAAGTCTCATTTGCTTAAGTTCAACGCCGAGGTGACATTGACTGCGCTTCAGCGGCTGGGCGCATCAGAAGTTAATTTGGTCATGCTGAAGCAGGCTGGTCTCGTCGGCGAGTTGGCCAAAGTGGTCAAGATCATCAAGACGGGCGAGTTGACCATTGCAGTAGCCTTGACAGGCATCGGCGCTACCGTGGCAGCCAAGGCTGCGATTGAGGCTGCTGGCGGCAGTTTGACCTGATTCGCGACTGGACGTATTGACTCGTGGCAACTAACGCAGCGCAGCTGGCCAAGACCGGGAAATTTGGAGACCTGCAACGCAGGCTCGTTTTCCTGTTGCTCGCTTTGGTGGTGTACCGGATCGGGGCCCATATCCCGGTGCCTGGTATTGACCCAGCTCAGCTGCAGCAATTTTTCAACGGCCAGCAGGGCGGCATCTTGGGCATGTTCAACATGTTTTCGGGTGGAGCCTTGTCGCGATTCACCGTTTTTGCCCTGGGCATCATGCCCTATATTTCCGCGTCGATCATCATGCAACTGATGTCGTACGTTCTGCCTTCGTTTGAGCAGCTCAAGAAAGAGGGAGAGGCCGGTCGCCGCAAAATCACCCAGTACACGCGCTATGGCACGCTAGGTTTGGCGTTGTTTCAATCAATGGGCATCGCGTTGGCACTGGAGAGTTCGCCTGGTTTGGTCATTGCGCCAGGCTTCGGGTTTCGCATCACGGCTATCGTGACCTTGACGGCAGGTACCATGTTTTTGATGTGGCTGGGTGAACAGATCACCGAGCGTGGTTTGGGCAATGGGATCTCCATCCTTATTTTTGGTGGAATCGCGGCTGGCCTGCCTTCGGCCATCGGGGGCTTGTTAGAGTTGGTGCGGACCGGCGCAATGAGCATCATCGTGTCATTGCTGATCGTGGTGCTGGTTGCGCTGGTGACCTTTTTTGTGGTCTTTGTCGAACGCGGCCAGCGCAAGATTTTGGTCAACTACGCCCGGCGCCAGGTGGGCAATAAGGTGTATGGCGGCCAATCCTCTCATCTGCCGCTCAAACTAAACATGGCTGGGGTGATTCCTCCAATTTTTGCGTCGTCGATCATTCTCTTGCCGGCAACCGTTGTGGGCTGGTTCAGCACTGGGGAGTCGATGCGTTGGCTCAAGGACATTGCGGGTTCGCTCACGCCTGGCCAACCCATTTATGTGATGTTCTATGCAGCAGCGATCATTTTCTTCTGCTTCTTCTATACCGCCCTCGTGTTCAATAGCCGTGAGACAGCTGACAACCTCAAGAAAAGTGGTGCATTCATTCCTGGTATACGTCCCGGCGACCAGACTGCCAAATACATCGACAAAATTTTGCTGCGGTTGACATTTGCTGGTGCGATTTACATCACCCTGGTATGTCTGCTCCCAGAGTTTTTGATCCTTAAGTACAACGTGCCATTTTATTTTGGTGGAACGTCGTTGCTGATCATTGTGGTGGTGACCATGGATTTCATGGCCCAGGTTCAGAATTACATGATGTCACAGCAGTACGAGTCGCTGTTGAAGAAGGCTAACTTTAAGTCTTCATAAGGCGATTGGAAACTATGTCAAAAGACGATGTGATTCAGATGCAAGGCGAGGTCGTAGAAAACCTGCCGAACGCCACGTTTCGGGTGAAGTTGGAAAATGGACACGTTGTTCTTGGTCATATTTCGGGCAAGATGCGCATGCATTACATCCGTATTTTGCCTGGCGACAAGGTGACTGTTGAATTGACGCCGTACGACCTGAGTCGAGCGCGCATTGTGTTTAGAGCCAAGTAACAAGCAAGTGTGCTCGTGTCTGTACCTGTGTGTCAGGCCGAGTTAGAGAAATTTAGGAGAATGAAATGAAAGTTTCGGCTTCGGTCAAGAAAATTTGCCGTAACTGCAAAGTGATTCGGCGCAAGGGTGTTGTCCGCGTGATCTGCACAGATCCGCGTCACAAGCAGCGCCAGGGTTGATTGCAAGAGTTTTAGAGGACGAAAATGGCACGTATCGCTGGCATCAATATTCCGCCGCAGCAGCATTCTGAAATTGGTTTAACCGCCATCTTTGGAATCGGCCGCACCCGGGCTCGCAAAATCTGCGAAGCCTGTGGCATTGCGTATTCCAAGAAGGTCAAAGACTTGACCGACTCTGATCTCGAGAAAATTCGAGATCAAATTGCACAGTTCACCATTGAGGGTGATCTGCGGCGTGAAACCACCATGAACATCAAGCGCTTGATGGACATCGGTTGCTACCGTGGTTTTCGTCACCGTCGTGGGCTGCCAATGCGTGGACAACGCACCCGCACCAACGCCCGTACGCGTAAAGGCCCCCGCAAGGCTGCAGCGTCGCTGAAAAAATAACAGGGATTGAAAGACCACCATGGCAAAAGCTCCCGCCAATAACGCAGCCCAACGGGTTCGTAAAAAAGTTCGCAAGAACGTTGCGGATGGCGTCGCGCACGTCCACGCTTCGTTTAATAACACCATCATCACGATCACGGACCGCCAGGGCAATGCCCTGTCGTGGGCCTCGTCGGGTGGTCAGGGTTTCAAAGGTTCACGGAAATCCACCCCGTTTGCGGCCCAGGTCGCATCGGAAGTGGCGGGACGTGCTGCCATTGAACAAGGCATCAAGAACCTTGATGTCGAAATCAAGGGTCCCGGCCCTGGCCGCGAGTCCTCAGTGAGGGCGTTGGCGGCACTTGGGATTCGCATCAATATGATTGCTGATGTGACGCCGGTTCCCCACAACGGATGCCGTCCGCAAAAGCGCCGTCGCATCTGATCTTTAAACAAGCCCACCGCCAGCAGCGTCGTTCTGCTGGCTCCCGCATTCGCGTGCGGTAGTTGACAAAAAGGAAGTTCAAGTGGCACGTTATTTAGGCCCAAAGGCCAAACTATCCCGCCGAGAAGGCACAGACCTGTTTCTGAAGAGCGCTCGTCGTTCTATCGGAGACAAGGCTAAATTTGACTCCAAACCGGGTCAACACGGCCGCACTTCTGGTGCCCGTACCTCCGACTACGGCCTTCAGCTTCGCGAGAAGCAAAAGGTGAAGCGGATGTATGGCGTGTTGGAGAAACAGTTTCGTCGTTATTTTGAAGAAGCTGATCGTCGCAAAGGCAACACCGGTTCCAACCTGCTGGTGCTGCTTGAGTCCCGTCTGGACAATGTGGTCTACCGTATGGGCTTTGGCTCCACCCGTGCCGAGGCACGGCAGTTGGTGTCGCACAAGGCCATGACCGTGAATGGGAAGAGCGTCAATATCCCCTCCTACATGGTCAAGACTGGCGACGTGATCTCGGTCAGGGACAAGTCTAAGAAGCAGAACCGTGTTGTTGAGGCCTTGCAGTTGGCTCAGCAGGTTGGCATGCCGGCCTGGGTTGATGTTAGCGTCGACAAGGCAGAAGGTGTATTCAAATCAATGCCCGATCGTGACCAGTTCGGCGCTGATATCAACGAATCCCTGATTGTTGAGTTGTATTCGCGTTGAACACGACGATACGCTGTTCCAGTTGAAACCGTTCCTGAGGCGCTGGGCACCGCGCTTCAGGTGCTTCACCAGCCTTACCGGCTTAACGAACCGGGGGTATTGAGAGGAAGTTTGCATGCAAAATAGTCTACTGAAACCTAAAGCCATCAATGTCGAGCAACTTGGACTTAACCGTGCCAAGGTTGCTCTGGAGCCGTTCGAGCGCGGCTATGGCCACACACTGGGAAATGCCCTGCGTCGTGTCTTGTTGTCGTCTATGTCGGGTTATGCCGCTACTGAGGTGACCATTGCCGGTGTCTTGCATGAGTACTCATCAATTGATGGCGTGCAAGAAGATGTGGTCAATATTCTGCTGAATTTGAAGGGTGTTGTGTTCAAGCTTCACAACCGTGACGAGGTCACCTTGAGCCTGCGTAAAGATGGCGAAGGCGTCGTATTGGCGAGCGATATTCAGACCCCGCATGACGTGGAGATCATCAATCCCGACCATGTGATCGCCCACCTGTCGCAAGGCGGCAAGCTCGATATGCAGATCAAGGTTGAAAAAGGTCGTGGCTATGTGCCAGGTACCATGCGCCGTCACGGCGATGAGCCGACAAAATCGATCGGACGGATCGTGCTGGATGCCTCATTTTCTCCAGTCAAGCGGGTCAGCTACACCGTTGAGAGCGCTCGGGTCGAGCAGCGCACCGACCTGGACAAGCTGGTGGTCGAGATTGAAACCAACGGCGCCATTTCAGCCGAAGACGCGGTGCGCTCGTCGGCAAAGATCTTGGTTGAGCAGTTGGCTGTGTTTGCGCAGCTTGAAGGCAGTGAGCTGGCGGCATTTGACATGCCGTCGCCACGCGGTAGTTCGCAGTTTGACCCCATCTTGCTGCGCCCTGTGGACGAGTTGGAATTGACTGTCCGCTCTGCCAATTGCTTGAAGGCCGAGAACATCTACTACATTGGCGACCTGATCCAGCGCACCGAAAATGAGCTGTTGAAGACGCCTAACTTGGGTCGTAAATCCTTGAATGAGATCAAGGAAGTTTTGGCTTCCCGCGGGCTCACTTTGGGCATGAAGTTGGAAAGCTGGCCGCCAGCAGCTCTAGAGAAGCGTTGATCCCCGGAGCCTCACAGGGGCTCCAGTGCAAGGGCAGTACCTGAAACGGCTGCCTCTATTAAAAACTCAAGGAAAGCACCATGCGTCACGGACACGGACTACGAAAACTCAATCGCACCAGCGAGCATCGCTTGGCGATGCTGCGCAACATGATGAATTCGCTCATCGAGCACGAGGTCATCAAGACCACGCTGCCCAAGGCGAAGGAACTGCGCCGCGTGGTCGAGCCAATGATCACCTTGGCCAAAGAAGCCACAGTCGCCAACCGCCGCCTGGCCTTTGACCGGCTGCGCGACCGCGACAGCGTCGTTAAGTTGTTCAACGATCTGGGCCCGCGCTTTAAGGCACGTCCTGGCGGTTACACCCGCATCCTCAAAATGGGCTTCCGTGTTGGTGACAACGCGCCCATGGCCTTGGTTGAGTTGGTCGATCGCCCCGCTGCAAATGAAGCTGCTGAGGCGGAGTCAGGCAAGGCCGAATAGGCTATAATTAGCCTCTACCGCGCGATGGAGCAGTCTGGTAGCTCGTTGGGCTCATAACCCAAAGGTCGGAGGTTCAAATCCTTCTCGCGCAACCAATAAATACGTGGGGTTCCACGACGGTAAAGGCTCACTTTGGTGGGCCTTTTTTGTTTTGTGCCCACGCCGTGCCCACGCTATTTTGAAAGCGTGAAATTTGACCATTGGGTGTTGACGCCGACGTCAAATTGACCCAGTCTGCCGACTTCCTATGACCCAGCGCGATGACCTTGAACCCGTTGGTGGGTTAGGGCTAGTAGCTGCCGAGGGTGGGTCAGTCAAAAGTCGGCGCCTGGGTCAAATCTGCGTCGGCGCGAACACCATCAGTAAGATTCGTCAAAATCTGCCACATCACCCCAAGATGCTAGCGATATATTTAAGTACCTTGGCAAGCCCTTTATGTATGCATAAAAGTAACTTTATATCTAAATAGGCTTGTATTTATCTCGATATTTGTAATTTATGCATACATTATTGAAATAACCGCAGTAAGATCGCTTGTCTTTGTGTGGGCGCCCGAGTGGCGGGGAATGCGTCATGAGTTCGCCGGTTTCGGGTTGGTTGCTGGTGTCGTCGAAGATGTCGCCGGCTTAATGGTTGAACATGCATTAAAGGGGCTTTATGCTGCGGGTTGGAGTGGATGTGGGTGGGACCCACACGGACTTGGTCCTGATCGATGAGGAACATGGTGATGTCGTCGTTCACAAGGTGCCTACGACTGTCGGGGATCCGGCATTGGGCGCCATTACCGGCCTGCAAGAGCTTTGTCGAAAAGCAGGTATCGCGCCAGCCGCAATCGACTACTTTATGCATGGAACGACGATCGCCACCAACATCATTATTGAGCATAACGGTGCCAAATGTGGCCTGATTACCACCGAAGGATTTCGGGACATTTTGCACATTGCACGCCACAAGCGGCCGCACAATTTCAGTCTGCAGTTGGACTTACCTTGGCAAAAGCACGAGTTGGTCAAACGACGGCACCGTATGGTCGTGCCCGAGCGCATCACTGCACCACACGGCGATGTGTTGGTACCGCTGGATGAAGAGGCGGTGCGCCGCGCGGTCCGTGAGTTGGTCTCTCAGGGCGTTGAATCTATCGCAGTTTGTTTCATGTTTTCCTTCCTAAACCCCGAGCACGAGCAGCGGGCAGCAAAAATCGTGGCCGAGGAGGCGCCAGGAATCCATCTCTCCCTGTCCCATGAGGTCATACCTATGTACCGAGAGTACGAGCGTTTTTCGACCACCTGCTTGAACGCGTATGTCGGGCCAAAGACGTCGCGTTATCTCGAAAATTTTGATGTTGCGCTGCGTGGGATTGGCCTGAGTGCCGGTCTACACCTGATGCAATCCAGCGGGGGTAGCGCCACCATAGACGGCGCGAAACGACGAGCGGTCACCTTGCTCATGTCGGGGCCTGTGGGCGGGCTCCTGGGCGGTATTTGGGTTGGCGGCAGCGCCGGTTATCGGAGCGTGATTAGCTTGGATGTCGGGGGTACGTCTGCTGACATTGGCGTAGCTCCGGATGGCGAGATGCGCTACAAACATCTGCTTGATACAAGAATTGGAGACTATCACGCGATGGTACCGATGGTGGAGGTTGACACCATCGGCGCCGGGGGCGGCTCCATCGCCTATATCGACGCAGGCGGCCAATTTCAGGTTGGTCCTAAAAGCGCTGGGGCCGATCCCGGTCCATGCTGCTACGGCAAGGGTGGGACCCAACCTACTGCGACCGATTGCCAACTCGTCCTGGGTCGCTTGGACCCGAATGGCTTGCTGGGCGGCCGAATGCCACTGGATGTATCACTGGCGCGCGACGCGGTAGCACGCCATCTTGCACAGCCTTTGGAGATGGACATCGACGAAGCCGCGCTCGCCGCAATACGGATCCTGACGCATAGTATGGTTCAAGCCATTGAGGTCAACAGCGTGCGCAAGGGATACGACCCGAGGGACTTCGCCTTAGTGGCATTCGGCGGCGCGGGTCCATTGTTTGGCTTTGACATTGCGCGCGAATTGTCGATACCGGTGGTGATTGTGCCGCCGGCTCCCGGACTGACTTCGGCTCTGGGTCTGCTGACATCAAACGTCTCCTACGACTTCAGCATTACCTTGCTCCAAAACCTTGACAGGGCAGATCTGCCACGTGTTGCCCAGACTTTGCTTGATCTTGAGGCACGAGCGATCGCCCAACTCACGCGTGATGGTATCGACCCAGCAAACATGACGCTACTTCGGCATGCAGACTGTCGCTATGTGGGACAAGGCTACGAGTTACGCACGGAGTGCCCAGCCAAAGTGGATGGTGTTGGCTTTGTCGCCGCGCTTAAACAGGCGTTTCATGTGGTTCATCAGCGTGAGTATGGGCGCCACTTTTCAGAGAAAGAGGTTGAGCTGGTCAATTTGCGCGTGGTCGGTGTCGGTCGAATTCCCGAACTGCAGCCCAAACGTGCCATAACAGGCACTAAGGCGCTGGAACCCCAAGCGCATCTGGGGACGCGGCGCGTTATTTTCGAGTCGGGCGGTAAGGCGGTCGCCCATCAAGCCGCAATCATCCAACGCGATGCCCTCAAGGCCGGCAACCTGATTACCGGACCGGCGATTGTGCAACAAATGGATACGACTACAGTCATTCCGCCTGGCTTCAGCGCCGAAGTGGACAACGTCGGTAACCTGATTATTCGCCTCTAGTTTGTATTGGAGCCCCCATGTTCGCAACCGACGCGCCCGCTATGGCGATGCCTGCAGCCGACTTGCCTTGGCGCTATGACGATATTGATAAAGTGACACTCCGGGTCATCGGTGGCGCGTTCAATGCCATCGCGCGGGAGATGGCACAGGTCTTGTACCGAATGTCCAACTCCAGCATCATCCGGGAATCGGAGGACCTAGGGTGCGGTCTCTATGACGCGCACGGCAATGAGTTTTGTGAAAGCGAGTCGTCGCCGATGCACATTGGCTCATTGCCAGCTTATATCCGGGGCTTCATGCGCAAACTTGCCGATGACCTTCATGAAGGCGACATCATCATTCATAACCACCCGTATTTTGGAGCCTCGCATTCACCAGACATGGGCGTGATCATGCCCGTTTTTCATGGGGGCAAACTGCTTGGCTTCTCGGCGGCGACCGCACACTTGATCGACACTGGCGCCGCAGCGCCGGGGCTCAATGTCGACCTGATCGATGTGTTCGCCGAAGGCACGCTGTATGACAGCATCAAGCTATTCGACCGCGGCGTGCGCAATGAGTCCGTATGGTCAATTCTGCGTGACAGCGTGCGAACGCCAGACATGAACGCCGCTGATATTGAAGCCATGATTGCAGCGGTCCGTACCGGCGGCAGCCGCTTCCTGGCTCTGACGGTCCGTCATACAGTGGCAACGGTCATGGGCGCAGCCCACTATTGGATGGACTACTCGGAACGCAGGCTGCGAGCCGAAATTGCCAAAATTCCGGACGGCGACTATCAGGCCGAAAGCTGGCTTGACGATGACGGGCGGAATTGGGGCAAACCGTTGCGAGTCAATGTCACTGTGCGCAAGAGGGGCGACGCAATTCAGATTGACCTGACAGGGTCGTCCGAAGAGGTCGAGACCGGCTACAACGTTCCTTTTGAAGGCTCGCTGCAAGTGGCTTGTTACTATATTGTTCGCACCCTGATGTTGGACGAGGTGATGAGCGAGGAGTTCATTCCTCAAAACTCCGGCATGTTCCGTCCGGTCTCGGTGTACGCTCCTAAGGGGAGCATCTTTAACCCCAATTTTCCGCGAGCTTGTTTTGCTCGCATGGCACAGATACAGCGGGTGCTTGACTGTGTCATTCGTGCTTTGGCGCCGGTTATCCCAGAGCGTGCTACTGGCGGCAATTCGGCCCATGTCATGAGCGTCTCTTACAGTGGGTACAACAAACAACGTGGACAGTATTGGGTCTGTGTTGAGGTCAATGAAGGTGCTTATGGAGGCCGCCTTCACAAAGATGGCCTGGACGCAGTCGACAATCTGATGGCAAATACCCGCAATGTGCCTTGCGAAGAGGTCGAAATGCGCTACCCGCTGCGGGTGGAACGTTACGAGTTGAGACCCGAACCTCCGGGGGCAGGCCGTACCCGCGGCGGTATTGGCGCGTTGCGTGATGTGCGATTCCTGGCAGACGGATTTTTTTCTTGCAACGGCGACAGAACCCTGGAGGCCCCTATCGGCATATTCGGGGGTCATGACGGATTAGCTGCCAAAGTGGTATTGAATCCAGATACCTCGGCGGAAAAATTGTTGCCGTCAAAATCAAGCGGGCGTAGGCTGAAGGCGAATGATGTAATCCGCATCGTAGGCCCTAACGCCGGTGGCTACGGGAGACCGACGGAACGCAAGGTCGACCAAGTGGTTTCCGACGTGGCAGACGGCTTTTGCAGTGTGGCGCATGCGCGTGACGTGTACCGTGTTCTGATCGATCCCGCCACGGGTCTTCTGGACGTGGCCGGGACGCAAGATTTACGTCAAGCGCAATGAATAGCGAAGGCGTCGTACAGTCCCTTTTGAATCGGGTAGACGCCTGCGAAAGTTCGGTCGGCGCATGGGCATGGCTTGATCGCAACTTGGCGCTGCAACGGGCGCGTGAGCTTGACGCGAACCCGCTGCGGGGAATACTGCATGGGCTGCCGATTGGCATCAAGGATGTTATCGATACGGCTGACATGCCGACCGAATACAACTCGCCTATTTACGCCGGGTATCGCCCCACCAAGGACGCTGAAGTGGTAAGCCGTCTCCGCGCTGCCGGCGCTATTGTGCTGGGGAAAACGGTCACCACAGAATTTGCCTTTATGGCACCTGGGCGCACGCGCAATCCCCATAACCTGGCCTGCACGCCCGGCGGCTCCTCAAGTGGGTCGGCCGCTGCCGTCGCAGCCGGCATGGTTCCCGTTGCGCTCACGACGCAGACGGGAGGATCCACAATCCGACCGGCCGCGTTTTGTGGCGTGATCGGGTACAAGCCGGCCTTTAACCGCTATCCAACGGCCGGCTTGAAGTACCTCGCACCTTCGCTGGATACGATCGGACTGCACGCGCAAAATCTGGATAACCTTGCCCATGTCTCCGCAGTCCTTGCCGGAGACGAGCCCACCACAATGCCTTTGGCCCCCATCATGCCACCCCGCTTGGCTTTGGTCCGAACGCACCACGATCATCTAGCGGAGCCGCACGCCATGCAACGCTTGGAGCGCGTGGCAGAAGTGCTGGCGGCTGCGGGTGCCCAAGTGCGGGAACTTAAGTTGCCAGCGCTTTTCGCTGACATCGATCCGTTGCACAGGGTCATCATGGCGGCAGAAGTGGCGCAGTCTTTCAACACGGAGTGGTTGGGGGAGCGAAATCGGCTGTCGCCTGAGCTACTGGACTTTATAGAGCAGGGACGCCGACATAGCATTTCGGCTGTCGCGGACGCGCGTGTTCGGGTGCAGTCTGGCAAAGACCTTTACCAGGCCATGTTGCTGGACCGCGAATTGCTTTTGACCTTACCTGCGCCGGGCGAGGCGCCAGTGGGACTGACCTCAACCGGGAACGCATCCTTCAATCGGCTTTGGACACTTTTGGGATTAGCTTGCATCACCCTGCCAGCAGGCATGGGTGTGCGCGGCCTACCGCTCGGGGTGCAGTTGGTAGGAGGTGGCCGTTCCGACGCTCGAAGTGAACAGACCTTCATCGCCAACGCACGCTGGTGCCAAGCCGCATTGGCGTCAATTTGACCCTGTCTTTCAATTGGAGAAACATGATGACACACAAAGAATCGGCTATGGATGCCACCACTCGTCGCCTCGTTGACTTTGCACTAGCCTATCGCTTTGAAGACTTGCCCGCTTCAACTGTACATGCCGCCAAGGCACGCTTGATAGACTCGATTGCCGTTGGTTTGGCCGCTTACGCGGCTCCCCCAGTGCGGATTTTGCGTAAGACGGCTCCCCATGTCCGTGGCCATTGGAAAGCCACCCTGTGGGGCACGCGTGACCAGACCACCCCAGATATTGCGGCGTTGGTGAACGGCAGCATGGTGCGTTATTTCGACCTTAATGATGCCTACCGGACCCTTGATGCTTCGCACCCGTCTGACAACCTGCCGGGCCTTATGGCGGTGGTGGAGGCGCTTGGTTTGTCGGGTCGAGATCTGATTCTTGCGGCATTCATATCGTACGAGATTCAGTGCCGCTTCACTGACAGTGTCGCCTTCAATGCGGCAGGGTGGGACCAGCCCTTGGTCGGCGCACAGGCCGCCGCACTGGCGGTCGGGCGCATCATGGGTCTGAGCGCCGATCAATTGGCCCACGCGCTGTCCCTGGCTGTCGTCCCTCACATGCCGACTTACCAGACCCGTTCCGGCGAGCTCTCTATGTGGAAGGGCTGCGCTGGGCCAAACGGCGCTCGGCACGGTATTTTCGCGGCACGCTTGGCCGCAGAAGGTATGACAGGCCCCTATAACGCCTACGAAGGAATTTTCGGTTTGTGGAAGCAGGGCCTTGGCAAAGCAGCTGAGTTCGCTTTACCCACTGGTCCGTTGGCGGCGCCCTTGGGCCTGAATCAGACCAATATCAAGCGCTATCCTGTGCGGGATTCTTGCCAGTTACCAATCGACACTGCCTTGGAGCTTCGCATGATGCTGGCGGGTCGTCCTATTAAGAGCCTTAAGGTTGACACCTACAAATCAGCCCATTTGGGCGCAGTGGCAGACCCGGAATTGTGGGCGCCACAGACCCGCGAAACAGCTGACCATTCCATGCTTTTTTCTATCGCAGCAGCACTGGCTGATGGCGAAGTCAACAGCGACACCTTTGAAGATGGACGCTTTCTCGATGAGGACATTCTGGCGATCATCAGCAAGATGTCTGTTGAGATCAATCCTGACTACTCTAAACAGGCCCCAGGCCTGCGTAATTGCCGAATTGAAGCTGTTCTAGAAACCGGTGAAACAGTGATTTCGCACCGTGCCCTGTCACAGGCAGAGATTGAAAAAGAAACCCCAGATGCTGTTATCAATGCCAAGTTTCATGGCTTGACACGGCGTGTCTTGCCGCCGTCGACGCGGCAGGCACTGGCAGCTGAAATTGCGAAACTGGACGCTTTGGAGTCTATTGACTCCGTTCTCGAATTGATGGTGATTTAAATCCAAGGAACCAGCTTATGCAAACACCTGAACGCAATCCTCAAGCTGATGCACAAAGCATCATCGACACCGTCGCCAGTGGCGGCGTCGCTGTATTTCCAGTCGACGTCGGGTATGCTATTGTTGGCAATGCCGAGGCGGCAATCGCCCGCGTATTTGCGTGTAAAAAGCGCAGCTATGAAAAAGCCTGCGGTATGTTCAGCAACCGCGACATGCTGGTCAATCTGTCGCGTCTAAACGAACGCTCGATTGCGATTGTGGACTCGATAACACGCAAACACGGACTACCGTTCTCGGTTGTCGTGCCGTACAAGGTTGAGCATCCGTTCTTCGCCGGGTTGACCTCGCTGACACGTGAGCGGTCATCGCGTGGCGACACCATAGATATGTTGCTTAATGCTGGTGTGCTGCATGACGAGGTCGCAAGATTGTCCTGGGAGCGCGGCATGCCGGTGCTCGGTTCCTCAGCCAACACCTCTCTGACTGGCAGCAAGTACCGGTTGCTTGATGTGGAGAAGCCCGTCAGAGATGAGGCTGACTTGCTTGTCGATTACGGTGATACAAAATATTCACACCCAGGGGGTATGGGTAGTTCAATCATTGCTTTGCCAAGCCTATTGCCAATCAGGCGCGGCATTGAATTCGATCGCATCTGCGACATTATTCATGATGAGTTCGGGACGGACCCGCGCGCCGTGACCTAGACGCAAACTGAGTTTTTTTGGGGACAGACATGCCAAAGCGAGAAGTTGAAGGCGATTGGGTCTTTGGATGGCCAGATCGCAAACGAGCCACCGTCATCGCTGGTAAAGATGCGGAGGGCCGGGTCATAAATGGTCGCGCACCGCTGGTTGACTTGGAAGGCTTGATAACACCTACGGATGCTTACTACATCGTGAATCAGCTCGAGGTGCCTGAGCCTGTTCACCCTTCAGATTGGACGCTTGAGATTGGTGGTTGCGTTGAACGACGCTTGACGCTTACTCTTGACGATCTGCGCAGGCTACCTGGCCGAACTGTGCGCGCTGTCACTGAGTGTGCCGGCAATGATGCAGGATACTTCGATTACCTCGAGAAAGGCGGGTATAAGCCTTCGCGCATCAATCGTCAGGATATGCAAAAGCGCGCAACCGCCCGAGCTGACCGGGTCTTACCCACCGCGGAAGAAGTCAGCGCAGATTCGACCACGACCTGTGCCGCAAGCGCCGGCGAGTTTACAGGTGTCCCCCTCTTTGAAGTACTCAAAATGGCGGGTGTTAAACCGGAGTCCGTGTCGGTAAGACTAAGGGGCTTTGACCGTGGCAGGCCCGACCCGGCTGTGATCTATCGCTCGGTCGGACATACCAATGTGGAAATACCTGATCGCGGCATTGTCAACTACGAGAAGGCGTTGCCGTTGGAGAAAGCGCTTCATCCTGACACCTTGCTGGCCTGGGCACAGAACGGCGAATACATGCTCCACATTCATGGTGCACCAGTTCGACTGATAGTGCCAGGTTGGTCTGCTAATTGGTGGGTGAAATGGCTTGACCAACTGGAGATCATGGATCACGTGCCCTCCCTGTTCTATCAGCATGACTATTTTATTTTTGCTGACTCACCGACCGACCCGAATAAGCACTCGATAACGGCTATGGGGGTGCGCTGCGTCATCTCGGAGCCTTTGGATGAGGACTCGCCGCTGCTCCGTGGTGCACACATGGTGCGTGGCAGGGCCTGGAGCGGCATGGGTAGCATCAAGCGGGTTGAGGTCAGTTTTGATGATGGCGCTACCTGGGCGGATGCCCACATCGAGGAGCCACGCGAAAAATGGCTTTGGTCGAGATGGTCTTTCTTATGGGAAGTCACAGTGCCCGGCGCATACCGTATTTTGGCTCGGGCAACCGACGAATGCGGCCGGGTCCAGCCCCAAATACCGTGGAATTACCAACGCAAGCTTTTTGATGGGATCGTGCCACTGGAGGTCAACATCGAGTGACGCTGGCATTGTGCTGGCCTCGCTGGTATTGCCTCTTTTCATCTGTATATGCATATCCTCGTTTGCCTCAAATACATTCCTGATCCAGAGGCGCCCTGGGTTCAATACATGGTCGATGGGAAGGCGCATTGCGTAACGGCTATGCCCGGTGTTCGTTGGCTTGTGAGTCCATTTGATGAGCAGGCACTGGAAGTGGCCCTGCGAATACGTGAAGCCGTGGGGGCTGCGCGGATCACGGTACTGACAATGGGCCCGGAGCCTTTCCGAGGTGCGATCAAGCACGGCTTGGCCATGGGGGCCGACGACGGTGTTCACCTGTGTGATCCACTTTTTGAGGCCGGAGATGTATGGACGACGGCGCGCGTGATCTCTGCTGCCTTGCGCAAGCTGGAAACGCCAGAACTGGTGTTGACTGGACGGCAGGCCGCAGACTGGGACAATGGCGTTGTAGGAAGCGCCATCGCCGAGCTGATGGATTGGCCGGTTGTTTCTTATGCAGCCCACGTGATGACCCAGCCAGGTGCAGTTCAGGTCACCCGTGTGGTGGAGGATGGCATCGACACAGTGTGGGCGCCGTTGCCGGCAGTAGTGACGGTGTCTAATGAAGTCGGTAAGCCGCGAATCCCTAGCTTACGTGAAACAATGCGCGCGGCCCGTAAACCGACACTGGTTTGGCGTTTTGACGATCTCGAGCTCAAGCACGCTGATCTGGTCACGCGGCGGCGATACCGCAGCCTGAATGAGCCCCCAAGCGGGGTGGTCTGTGAATACCTTGGGGGCGCCACTGTTCATGAGCAGGCCGAGGCCCTGGTGCAGCGGCTTCGCACAGCTCAACTGATTTGACCCTATGACCCAACTGATGGTTGTCGCAGAAATTCGCGAGGGGAAGCCGACCAGCCTGACATTTGAGGTGCTCGGGATGGCACGGCATCTGCTCGCTGCTGATGGTGGGGGCTTCGTCACAGAGACTGATTCTGTAGCCGTCGTAGCCTTTGGACCCGATGTCGCGGGATGTATTGCTGACTTGATCGCCTGTGGTGCCGATCAAGTCTTTACTGTTGATGACCCACAACTTGGCCACTTCGACAGTGATAGATGGGCGGGAGCGCTGACGGGTGTTGCCTCTGCGATCAAGCCTGAACTCATCTTGCTGGGTCATACCTCTTCGGGCTGCGACCTGGCACCTAGGCTGGCCTTCCGGCTTGACGGAGCCGTCGTCACGGGCTGCAGTGCGATTGCGCTGGACGCGGGCGCAGTTCTCTTCACCAGAGCATGTTATGGCGGCAACCTGTTAGAGACGTTGCATTTCGAGGCGAAACCGGCCGTTGCAACGCTGAGAAGTGGATGTGGAATCGTCCCGATCAGGGACCTTAGTCGGCGTGGGCGTGTTGTGCCATGGGCGCCACCCGCGCCAGGCCGGACCAAGGTAATGGCGCGCCAACGCGACGCAGCCGAGACACTTCGCCTTGAAGATGCACGCGTGGTCGTTGCTGGTGGGCGTGGCATCAATGGCGTGCAGGGTTTTGCAGAGTTGCACGCATTGGCCACACTCATGGGTGCGGCAGTGGGGTCTAGCCGGGTCGCTTGCGATCTCGATTGGTGCCCCAAGTCTTGGCAAATTGGACTGACCGGCAAGAGCATAGCCCCGGAACTCTATGTCGCCTTCGGTATTTCCGGTGCCAGTCACCACATGGCGGGTTGCAGTCGTGCCAAAACCATTGTTGCGATCAACCAAGACAGTGAAGCGCCAATTTTTCGGCACGCACGGTACGGTCTGGTCGGTGATTGCGCCGAACTTATTGACGCATTGACGCAAGCGCTCAGAGCCGGAAGTTGAGCGCAGAACCGCTCGTGCACAGGGCAGCCTAGACGCGCAGAGCCTGATCTAGTCTGTTGATACCAAGGGGCCAGGCTCGGACGTCGCTGATTCGATGGTGTCGGCTCGAGTTGCGTATAGCATTACTTTCTTAGCAGCATGAATATGCGCGCGCATAGAGGCTTCAGCCCAGACAGCATCACGAGATTCGATGGCCGAGACCAAGTCTAGGTGCTGCGTTGCGCTGCGTTCGAGAGACTCCCGCGAGTACTTGTTGAAGGTTTGCCGGACCAGCGGGATATGCACTATGGTCAGAAGGCTTGAGGCCAGTCGTTGATTTCTTCCGGCGTCAAGTATCAACCGGTGCAGACGGTTGTTCGACTCCGAAATGAGCTGTAGATCGAACTTTTTCGTCCCGTGGACCAAGTCAAAAAAGGTTTGTGCCTCGAGGCGCATTTGCCTAGCTTCATCCTTGGATGCTCGAGATGCTGCGAGTGAAGCACCATAGCCTTCCAAGATCGCACGAAGATCAAACAGCTCCAGCATGCTCGCATCGCTCCAGTCTGATACGACAGCTCCGCGATTGGGACGTAGGTCAACAAAACCTTCGGCAGCTAAGAGCGTCAAGGCCTGCCGCACTGAGGTGCGCGAAACATTGGCCATGTCGCATATCTCAACCTCTCGTATACGGTCGCCACCAGCAAATCGCCCAGACCGGATGGCATCGCGAATAACTTCACATGCAGTATCAACAGTACTTTTTATGACAGTGCTCATCGGGTTCGCGACCTAACGCGCCGTTAATTGCAATGGTGTAAAGCGGTATCGCCCACTGCGTCTACTTTTGCCTGCTTTGCCAATGAATTCACCAATCCTCAGAGCCAACACTCATGATGACTTTCCCGAAAGCGGTACGGCTGGCGATAAGTCGATGAGCCCTTGCAGCATGTTTCAGTTCAAATTCTGCAGCGACTATTTGCTCAAACCGGCCTCTTGCCATCAAATCAAAGACTGCGGCTGTGGTTGCTTTTGGATACGAGTGAGTCGTGACGATCCGGATTTGTCTGCGAAAGAGCTTGATGATATCAATAGTTACTGTCTCGCCAGCATGGGCGCCACCGATGGCGACTCGGCCTCCAAGCGCCATCGCGTCGAGGGTCGCTAGGAGCACACTTCCACCCACGGTGTCAATCGCTAGATCCACGCCATGCCCATCGGTGAGTGCCATGACCCTGCCTGCCATGTCGCCATTTTGGTAGTTAACAATGTCGATGACACCAAGTCCACGCAGCTTCTCTTCTCTCGCTGCAGAGCCGACACTGCAGATGACCCGCGCACCCGCCTGTTGAGCCACGAGGACGGCAGCTGTGCCAACAGCGCCCCCGGCGCCGTTGATTAAAACGGTCTCGCCTTGTCGCACCTGCCCCTGATTGACGATCAGTTCCCAGGCCGTTGAGAACGTCGTGCGCCCTGCCGCAGCTTGGCGATAGGAGAGGGCATCGGGCAGACGAACCAGATTTTGGCATCCGACGCGGACATAACCTGCATAGCTACCCCAGCAGCTAATGCCCAGCTTCCCGAACTCGTGGCAAAGGTTGTCGCGACCCAGCATACAGTTGCAGCGTGCATGGCGACAGCTACCGCTTGACAGCGAAGGCGCTGGCATAACCCGGTCGCCCACCGAGTAACCAGATACAGCGGACCCAGCGGCGACGATTTGCCCAGCGCACTCCCCGCCCATGACGTGGGGCAGTGGAAATTGGAAACCTGAGCGACCCTCTCGGACGTCAATCTCCATGTGGTTGACGCCTACTGCATGCACTTGAATCAACACCTCGTGTGGCGCTGGCGATGGCGTCGGGACGGATGCATAGTCAAGAACCTCAGGTCCACCGAAGGCCTGAATCAGCACAGCTTTCATGATGTAAATCTCATTTGTGGCTCAATCCCCAGTTCTTTAAAGAAGCGGCTGGCTCTTGTTGCGTTTTTATTTTTTGTATGCATAATAGCTAATGAGGCTGATATATTCAATCATATTTGCCTTTAATGGATGTGTATGCATACAATTTACAGGAACCAATCATGATTTTCTCTAGACGGATGGCTGCTCCCCTGGCGGTTGCACTCTTTGTTGGCTCGGCTTTGTTGGCCTCGGCTGCCTGGGGCCAGACGGCCGCGGCGTCAGTTGGGTCGGTGATCGTCGGCAGCAGTGTTGATGCATCCTCAGCGTCCCTGGTTGTGGGCGTGAAGAAGGGCTTCTTCAAGAAATACGGTGTTGATGCAACTTTGAAGGTGTTTCCCTCGGCCCAGGAAGCACTTGAGTCCGTGTTGACTGGGCAGGTTGACACAACGGCTAACGGACCCTTCAACATTCCGCCGGTTGCTGCACGCGGCGGCAAGATCCGCATCATTGCTGAACTGGAACGATCGGAAATGCAGTTTGGCGTTGCCGCCAAAGCCGGGATTACCCAACCCAAGGACTTGATTGGTAAGAAAGTGGGGACTCAGTTTAACACGTCAACCGATTACTACTACCGCCTGTACGCTAAGAAATACGGCCTTGATGAATCATCAATTTCCCTGCAGAACATTGCTTTTCCGCAACTAGTTCCGGCATTAGCCAAGGGTGATATCGACGCGTTTTTTGCATTTGAGCCGCTAATGACCCGGGGGGTTGAGACCTTGCCCGGAGCAACAGTGATGCATCGATCAGGACAAGATGGTGTGATGCCCTTGTTGGTTTTCCTAGGTGTTTCAGAAAAGCTTTACAGCAACAAGGCGCTGAGCGTGGCTTTTTTGAAAGGGATGGTCGAGGCAGGCGATTGGGCTAACGCCAATAGGGATGAAACGGCGGCCATGATTGCCGCTGAGTTTCGGATGAAGCCCGAGGATGCCAAGCGCTATGTTGGCTACTTCGATTACTCTGTCAGGTTGAATAAAAACTCGCGCGATGAACTGGATCGCGTCAGCAAGTTCCTGACGGATCGTAAGATTGTTCCCCAAGCGCCTGATCTTTCGAAGATCATCATCACAGATTATCTGAAGGAAGCTGCGCCAACCAGGGTGTCCGAATAGTGGCGGAGTCAGACTATGTCGTCTTTGACGACATTTCGTTTGGGTATGGTCAGGGTTCGGCACCTGTGCTGTCAGATGTTGATCTAAGCCTGCACAGGGGCGAATTCTTCATGCTACTTGGCCCGAGCGGTTGCGGGAAGACAACTATTCTGAATTTGTTGGCTGGATTTGAAAAAGCATCGACCGGAACCATCAAGATGGGCGGTCGCTTGGTGAGTGGCCCAGGGGTTGAACGTCCGGTCATTTTTCAAGGAGACGATTCTCTTCTGGGGTGGTTATCGGCCATTGAGAATATCGAGTTTGGCTTGCGGCTTTCAGGTATGGCCAAGGATCAGAGGCGGCAAAAAGCACATGAGGCCTTGAACATGGTCGGCTTGGCTGGTCAGGGTGATAAGTTTCCGCATCAGTTGTCCGGGGGCATGAAACAACGCATTCAGATTGCACGCGCACTGGTCGGTGCAGCTGATGCATTATTGATGGATGAACCTTTCGCCGCCCTAGACGCGCAGACACGAAGTACCTTGCAGGATGAGCTTGCCAAGGTTTGGAGTGAAACCCGCAGAACCGTGTTGTTCATCACCCATGACATATCTGAGGCCATCATTTTGGGCGATCGTGTTGGCATCATGCAGGCGGGGCCTGGCTCCAAGCTAAAGGAAATTATTGTGAATGAAATTCCTAGGCCCCGCAGACGCGGCGACCCGGCGTTTGGCACACTTTATGATCGAATTGAACGTGTTGTGGCTGAGGAAGTCGGGCGCACGATGCAGCGCCATATTCCCAGAGCTGGGTAGGCAGAGAACATGGGTCCCTTAGCGATTAGCGGTGTGTCGCTCAACCCAGCGAACTGGACCAGTACCCCAGGGCGATTTCTGCTGTCGTTGTTATCGATCGGCGGCGGCTTGTTGTTATGGCAGTTCTTCAGCACCGTGGTCTTTTCCTCGATTCTGTTTCCCTCCGCCACCGCGACACTGAGGGCTTTGGTCGGGCAATTGACGTCGGGGGAACTGGGTCCGCACATTGGAATCACCAGCTACCGTGTGTTGGCAGGGTTTCTGCTTGGCAGCGCACTCGGTGCAATGTTCGGACTGTTCATGGGTTCGTTCGCTCTGGTCCGCAAGTTTCTTGATCCCTACACCAACTTCTTTCGCTTCATCACCCCTATTGCTTGGATTACCCCTGCTGTCATCTGGTTTGGTGTCGGAGAGAGCTCCAAACTGTTCTTGATCGTCTACTCGACCCTGTTCATCGTGCTCATCAACACCATGGCCGGCGTCTCACACATCCACCGCGACCGCATGCGAATGGCCAGTGCATTTGGTGCTACTGCATGGCAAATGTTCTGCTATGTGACGCTGCCTGCCACAGTCGGCTTTATCCTCACGGGCATGCGTGTTGCGCTTGGAAATTCATTTATGACCGTGATCGGCGCCGAGATTCTCTCAGCCAATACTGGCCTGGGATACTTGATCTACAGTTCCCGCGTCTACTTCCGCGCCGACATCATGTTCGCGGTCATTATCTTGTTGGGCGGGATGGGCTTTGTGGCCGACCGGTTGTTTGCATTGATGCAACAGAACATTCTCTGGCGCTACCAGGCAGGACGATAGGCGATGCGTGAAATCAGGCCAGACCAGGAGTTGCGTCACTCGAAGAAGGGGGCCGCTGTTTTGACAATGCAGCGTGTTACTCGAAAGGGAGATCACCTCGATCGGAATAAAACGATCGGTGTCTACGTCCTTTCTATCGCGATCGTGGTTGGCGCATGGGAGTTGACCGCGCGCCAATTTGGTTTCTTGACACTGTTTCCGCCACCCAGTGCGACCTTTGTGCGGCTAGCGGAGTTACTTGAGGACGGCTCGATCGGCTTGGCTGCCTGGTATAGCTTGGGACGTATTCTTGCGGGTTTCGTTCTCGGCAGTGTGCTGGGGGTTTTTTTGGGTCTGCTGACGGGCACCTCCTTGACTTTCAGAGCGCTGGCGGATCCTTACATTCATTTTTTTCGCTTTATTCCACCCCTTGCCTGGTTTGCCCCGATGTTGCTTTGGTTTGGGACTGGAGAAATGACCCGAATTCTGCTGATCGTATACACCACAGTTTTTGTCGTTACCCTCAACACCATGGCTGGCGTCCTTAGCGTGCCGCCGAACAAGGCACGCATGGCGCGTTCATTTGGAGCCACAGGGCCACAGGTCTTCTTCCTGATCACCATGCCGGCCAGCATGCCCTACATCTTCACTGGCATGCGGCTTGCCATGGGTAATTCTTTTGCGACGGTGGTTGCAGCAGAGATGTTGGCAGCGAACAATGGCTTCGGATATCTGATTGCGAGCTCACAAATGTGGCTTGAAATCACTACCATTTTTTCAGCAGTGATCGCGTTAGGCCTTCTGGGCTTTGTCGCCGACAGGCTGTTCCAGTGGTTGATCAACAGGTTGGGGGGCCAGTATGCAGTTCAATCGACTTCCAGCCGCTAAGAGCGCGACACCAATCGGTTCATCGGCGCCTTGATGTCATTCATACAGAGGCGATAGGCGACGATGTCGCTTTCTCCGAGCCAACTATCGCAAAGGAATAGAAAGTGTCGTAATGTATGCATAATTTTGTTTAATGCCGTTTTTTATCTGAAAAAAGCCTTAAATGACAAATTATGCATACAATGTAAACGGCGCCCAGACTGAAACTGGTTCAATGCGGCCTGTCTGTCCAAAAAGTTGAGTCAACGTTGGAGTAAATGCATCATGAGTACAACTGAAGACCGTATGGTCGAGTACGCGCTGAACCTGAGCTATGACGAGTTGCCTGATCAGGCCATTCATCAGCTTAAGCGCCGACTGATTGACACCTTGGGGGGTGCACTGGCGGCCTATACCGCGCCAACGGTTCGAATCGGGCGCCAAATAGCCTTAACTGTCGGCCCGGACCAAGGCGCCAGGATTTGGGGCAGTCTTATCCGAACTTCTCCTGACATGGCTGCATTTGTGAATGGTTGCGCGCTGCGTTACCTGGATATCAATGACACACATCGCACCGTCGACGGGAGTCATCCATCCGACAACCTGGGTGGCGTCATGGCGGTAGCCGAGATGGTCGGTGCGAGTGGCAAGGATCTGCTCTTGGCGATGGTGATTTCTTATGAACTGCAGTGTCGCTTCGTTGACAGCGTGCCGTTTAATGACGCTGGCTGGGATCAACCGGTGCCAGGCGTGATGGCTTGTGCGCTGGCCTGCGGGCGCCTGCTCGGCCTGAATCGCCAAGAGATGCATGAGGCCTTAGCGCTAGCGATCATTCCGAACCTGAGCACCTACCAAAGCCGGGCGGGCGAGCTTTCCATGTGGAAGGGTTGTGCCGCCGCCAATGGGGCGCGCCAGGGTGTGTTCGCGGCCCTGTTGGCCGCGCAAGGGATGAGCGGGCCGGCTGAGCCATTTGACGGTGTCTTTGGTTTATGGAAGCAGACCATGGGCAAGGCCTATGAAATCAAACCCTTTGCACGAGGCAAGGAAGGCACCTACGCTGTTGCGCAAAGCAACATCAAGAAATACCCGGTCCGTGACTCCTGCCAGTTGGCTGTAGACGCTGCGCGGATTTTGCGCAACAAGCTCAATGGGCGTACTGTCAGCGCCCTTCAGATTGAAACATACCGGTCAGCCTACAAAGGAGCAGTGGAAGACCCCGAATTGTGGGCGCCCCGTACAAGGGAAACTGCCGACCACTCCATGCTGGTCTCTATCGCGGTGACATTGCTCGATGGATCGGTCACACCAGATACTTTCAACAGTGATCGCTTTAAGCACCCAGAAGTCCTGGCGCTCATTCAGAAGACCAAGGTGGATGTCCTGGAAGAATTCACAAATCAGGCGCCGGGTGTGCGCAACTGCCGCATCACCGCGACCCTACCTGATGGCAGTTCTGAAGTCGGGCACCTCTATTGGACCAAGGCGGATATCGAGAAAGGCCTGTCAGACGCAGAAATAGAGGAAAAATTCGAGCGGCTGAACCGGGACACTGTTCCGCCAGCAGCTAGGCGGTCAATGTTGGACTGCCTATGGCAAATTGAAAAAATTGACCACGTAGGGCGAGTGATCGACCTACTTTATGTCTAGTTCTTGTCCAAGAAAATAAAGGAATACCAAATGCGTCAAATACACGTGCGGTCTATCTTGGTCGGGGTCGGTTTGCTTCTCTCGCTTTTTAGTTTGCAAGCGCAAGAGACGGCGAGCGGTTTTCCGGCTAGGCCAGTTCAGGTGATTTCGACGTTCCCTGCCGACAGAGGAGTTGACGTGATCGCGAGAGTACTGACGCAGAAGCCGACAGAAAGTACAGGCCAGCAGTTTATTGTCGACAACAAGCCGGGGGCAGGCGGCATCACCGCAGCATACATGGTCGCTGAATCGGCAGCCGATGGCTATACGGTACTTTTTGCATTGGACACGGTCCTGACAGTTGATAACACGCCAAAGCAGTTTGCAAGCGCGATTGATTCCGACAAGAAAAAATGGGGCGAAGTGATTCGTCTGAAAGACATCAAGGCCGATTTAGACAGCCTGTCATGAACAGTAGTGAGAAAAAGCCCCTGGATGGCTTAGTGGTCTTGGACCTGACGCATATGTTGTCGGGTCCCTACGGCACCATGCTGCTGACGGACCTGGGTGCACGCACAATTAAAGTTGAACCGCCGGGAACCGGTGAGGGGACCCGCAAGCTACTTGCCGACGAACCCGAGTTTTCCCGAGATGGCATGGGCGCATACTTTCTAACGCTCAACCGTAGCAAGGAAAGCGTTGCCCTGGACCTGAAAACGGAACAAGGCCTGGCAGTTTTCTATGACCTCGTCCGACATGCTGACATTGTCTTTGACAACTTTTCGGCGGGTGTTTCCCAGCGACTTTGTATCGATCATAAGTCGCTGAGCGCGATTAACCAGCGCATCATCACCTGTAGTGTGACCGGTTTTGGTGAAACAGGACCTGAAACCCAGCGACCAGCATTTGACCAAGTGGTGCAAGCCATGGGAGGCGGCATGTCCATCACCGGCGACGAGAAAACAGGACCGATCCGATCCGGCATTCCGATCGGGGATCTAGGTGGTGGCGTATTTGGCGCCATGGGTGTAATGGCAGCACTCGTGTCAAGAGCGGCAACTGGCCGCGGCCAGCATGTCGACGTGTCTATGTTGGATGTGCAGATCTCGATGCTTAACTACATGGCTACCATGCACCTGATGTCGGGCCAAGTGCCGGAAGGTATCGGCAATGGGCATTTCGTTCATGTTCCCTATAACGCCTACCCAACTGCCGATGGCTATGTGGCCGTGGCCTGTATTGGCGACGCTTTCTTTGAACGGTTCTTGCAGATGCTGCCACTGCCCGAATTGCTTGATCCAGCCTACAAAAAGCAGCCTGCCCGGCTCGCCAATAAGCAAGTGATTGACCGCGCAATTGAAGGCGCCTTTAAGCAATATCCGTCTATTTATTGGCTTGGCAAACTGCGGGAGGCCAGGATCCCCTGTGGCCCAGTCAATAATTTTGAGCAAGCGCTTACGGATCCGCAAATACTGGCGCGTGATATGGTGGTGACAGTGGAACTCGGCACAGGCGAAAAGGTCCGGATGCCCGGAAACCCTATCAAATTCTCGGAAACTAGTGCCACCTACTACGGCGCCCCCCCAGGTCTAGGGCAACATTCGCGCTCAGTTCTATCGTCTATGTTAGGTTATTCACAGTCGCGCATCGAAGCCTTGTGCCAAGCGGGTTTTGTAGGCGGCTAATTAATGGACGTTCTCACGATTACTGACGTGAGTCCGCGCGATGGACTTCAGAGTCAACGAACGATGGTCGCCACCGCGGATAAACTGCGCCTGATCCAGGGATTGTCTGCGGCAGGACTTATGAACATAGAGGCAACCAGCTTTGTCTCCCCCAAATCAGTTCCACAGATGGCTGATGCCGATGCTTTGCTGCCTCAAATTGTCAGACGGGATCGCGACAATATATCGGTTCTGGTGCCCAATTTGCGCGGCCTCGACAGAGCCATAGCCGCAGGGGCGAACAGCATCGCGGTGGTACTGTCTGCCAGTGACACCATGAATCGAAAAAACATTGGCATGGACCTCGACATGGCGACACAGATATGTGTTGCCACGCTCAAACGTGCAACCGACCTGGGTTTGGCGACTCGAGCCTATGTGGCCGTTGCCTTTGAATGCCCCTTCGAAGGAATCATTCCGCCGTCCCGTGTGAGGGACCTGGCGTTGCGTGTGACTGATGCCGGAGCCCGAGAAACTGTTATCGCCGACACAATAGGTGCCGCCGCGCCAGTGCAAATACAAGATGTTCTCCAACTGCTGTTGGTGCATTTTTCCCCGATGCAGCTGGGGCTGCACCTGCACGATACGCGCGGTATGGCGCTGGCCAATGCGTGGGCTGCCATTCAACTAGGCATTCGACGATTTGATGCGAGCGTGGGCGGCTTGGGCGGATGCCCATTTGCGCCCGGTGCAGCAGGTAATCTGGCTACCGAAGACTTGGTCTTGATGGCAAGCCAATGTGGCCTGCACACCGGTATTGACTTAGTAGCCTTGATGTCTGTGGTGGCTATGGTGCAGGAGTTAGTGGGACCCCCTATTGGAGGGCGAAGTGCGCGCTGGCTGCGTACCGTTGTTGAACAAGGCTCACACAAAGAGGAAGAAAAATGACCGTCTTGAATGTCAAGGGAGATGCACTTGGCGCCATGAACATCATGGAAAACGCTGGTATCGCGATTTTGCCGAATGATGTGGGGTATTCGCTGATTGCGGCGCGTGCAGCTGCTTTGCGCAAGATCTTCGACACGAAGAAGCGTGCACCAAGCAAGCTGAACGCCATGTTGGGGAACGACGACCTCCATCGCGAGCTTCACGTGGTGAGTGGACGCGGTAAATTGATCGTGGAGGCCATCACCAAAGACTATGACCTACCCCTAGGGTTGATTGCACCTTGCCAAAGCGACCACCCGTTGCTGCGCGGCCTTGACCCCGACACCTATGAGCGCAGTACTAAAGACAACACTCTGCTGATGCTGCTCAATGCTGGCCCATTTCATAGGGAGATCACGCGGCTGAGCTGTGAGCGGCAAACATTGCTATTTGGATCATCGGCTAACCTGTCGATGCATGGCACCAAGTTTCGCGTGGAGGACATGGAGCCTGAGATCACAGGTATCGCCGACGTCGTGATCGACTACGGCTTAATGAAATACCACTTGTGGCAAGCGTCTTCAACCCTCCTGCACTGCGAGACACTGCAGGTCGTGCGCTTCGGTTCCTGCTATGAGAACATCGCAGATATCCTGAAAAGGCACTTCAGGGTCGACTTGCCACCGCGACCGCACACAGTTTAAACACAACAACTGCATATTCTTCGCACCATCTGCGTTCTGGACTTCATTGATGATGCCGAGCTGCGTCGGGGCGTACAAAAGGCGCGCAACCGCAGCAAGGCCTATCAGCGGTTTCGCCGGCGGGGTCATTCATCAATGGCGGGAAGTTCAAGGTTCAGACGGAAACAGAGCAGCAGGTCTGGAGTGATTGCGCGAGGCTGATCGGCAATGCAGTCATTTTCTACAACACAGCACTGCTGTCGAAAGTGTACGAAAAGAAGGTGGGCAGAGGGTAAGATTCACGTGGAATCGGCCACATCACCTTCTCTTCGTGATTCCTTGTTCTTCAGGATAGCAAATTTGCGTTTTGGGTGGCCAAGTGGGCAGAAAAGATGCCGATGGCGTCTCTTTAACGGCGGGTGAGCAAAGTGGCGAATTTTGCACGAATATCACAGGGAGACCTGAAACGTTCGAACGGAATTCAGGGCCTGAATACTGAAGCCGGCTCGGCCGTCAAGTCGGGATCTTGCTCGATGCGACCAATCATCGCCAGGAGTTGTGGAGCAACCGCCTGGACCTGTTCGCGTTGTACATCGCTTGGTCGCAGCCCGGCAAGGGCGAGGCATGTGTCGACCCAGGATTGCGTGCGTGCGTCCAGTGGCTCGACGGCGGGCTCCGGCGCCAGCGAAATAGGCCTCACCCCCGCAGAATCGAGGGGCTTGGGGTGACGCAGGTGCCAGTCGGTCCGGCATTGATAGGCGTGGCCGACGCGCAACACTGCGGCTTCGTCGAAAGGCCGGGCGGCGATCTGCATCGACAGCGGCAACCCATTGGCGGCAAAGCCGTTGCACACCGACAGCGCGGGGAATCCGGTCACCGAGAACGGCGACGTCAAGTTGGGGCGATCGCTCCAGAGTCCGAAACGAAAGCCGTGGGTGAGCGGTGCGTCGAAGCGGGGCGCAGGGCCCGCGCCTAGGCAGACGAGCACATTGCAGCCATCCAGCACACGACGCATCTCGTCGGTCATGCGCCGCCGCTGCCGCTGCGCCTGCACCTGTACGTAGGCCGGCACCAGGCAGCCTGGCAAGATGCGCCCCAGGAAGTCGTGGCCGAAGGCGGAGGCGTTGGCGACTAGTGCCGCCTGGAACAGCGCGAACGCTTCGGGCTCTTGGACGATCACCCGCACGTCGTTGTACTGACGCAGCGGGCGCAGTTGGACCTCGGTCAGGGTGGCGCCGGCGTCGCGCAGCACGGTGAGCGCGGCCTCCATCGCGGCGACCGCATCGGGATGTGCGGCAACGTCGGTTTCCCAGGTATGCCTTGCCACGCCGACCGTGATGCCGCGCAGGTTCGGGATCAGCGCGCTCGAATAGTCGGATATCGCCCGCTGCGCGCTGGTCGGGTCGGCAGGATCGTGGTTTGCGATCGCCTGCAGCATCATCGTCACATCGCCGACCGTCCGCGCCATGGGACCCACCGCGTCCAAGCAGGGCGCCAGCGGCAGCACGCCACGTCGGCTCACCAGGCCATAGGTGGGCTTTAGTCCGACCACGCCACACATGCCGGCCGGGATGCGCACCGAGCCGCCGGTGTCCGTGCCGAGCGCCATCGGCACCAGACCCGCAGCCAGCGCCGCGCCCGAGCCGCTGCTCGAGCTGCCGGTGAAGTGGTCCGGGTTCCAGGGGTTGCGGGCCGGCGGCCAAGGTAGGTCGAGTGACGGCCCGCCGTGCGCGAATTCGTGGGTTGCGAGTTTGCCCAGCAGCACCGCGCCGCCAGCTCGCAGCGCGGCGACCACGGTGGCATCTGTTGTCGGCACCCGGTGCATCGCGTAGCGCGATTGCCCGGTGGTGGGCATCCCAGCGGTGTCGAACAGGTCCTTCAGCGCATACGGGACCCCGTGGAGCGGGCCGAGGCGACGGCCAGCCTTGAGTTCGCGGCCGGCTTCGCGCGCCTGCTCCCGGGCGACTCCCCCAGCAACGTGCAGGAATGCTGCGATCGGGCCGCCGGTCTGGCTGATCTGATCTAGCAGTGCATCAACCCATTCGAGCGGTGACAGGCGCCCCGCCGCGAGCAGCGCGGAACCCTCGGCCACGCCCAGCCACCGGAGGTCGGTAGGCGGCTCAGATTTTGGAGGGTGGGGCATCGTTTGGTCCATCGCGGCAAAGTAGAGTTATACACTGATATGTGCTAGCGGCTGTGTAGAAGAACCCTAAAGGTGGGCTGACCTCGATGTTTAACGCAGTTTCGGCAGTTCGGCCTGCGCGCAACGAGATACGGGAGGTGAGACATGAGCGACGAACACGATGCGGTGGCCGCGCCGGCCTGCAGCCGGGCTAGGTGGATGTCCGTTCGCTCCCCGCACCACTGGCAACATCGCCATCGAAGACTTGGTTTACTTGTTGCAGGGGATGGGCGTCGCCGACCTGTCGGCCCTCGACCGTGTAGACGCCTGCCTGCTTCGGATCGGTGAGCGCGTCGACGTGGTCCGCGCATGGGTACACGTAGATCGCTACGACGCACTTGCCGCCGCGTGCAGGATCGGCGAGGCGATCGGCCCGCTGGCGCCGCTCTCCGGTATGCCGGTGGGTGTGAAGGATGTAATCGATGTGGCCGGTCTACCCACCGGATGCAACTCGTCGCTTCAGATCACGCTAAAGCCGAAAACCGTTAACCACAAAAGAAAATCTATCCAATCAGTACTCGACGACGTGATGAGCCCCTGTAGCGGATCTTACTGATAGGCCATCTATTAACGATCGCGGGGTGACGACGATTCCGCGCTCAGGCCAACACATCGACCGACCGCCGGCGCAGGCGGGCGCCTCGCGGCATCTCACATCACCGGCGCACTGACCTCCACCCGCCATTTCGACGTGGTTCGCTGCAGCAGCGTCACACAGGCCGAGATCGCACCAGCGACGCACATGATCACGATCAGGCCGGCGAACACACCGGTCGAGTCGAGGTTGGTCTGTGCACGCCGCAGCAGCCAGCCCAAGCCGGAACTGCCGACCACCAGTTCTCCGAACACCGCACCAGTCACGGCGTAGGGCACTGACACCTGCAGCCCGGTGAACATGAACACGCCCGCCGAGGGCAGGATCACCTTGCGCACAATTGCGAGCTTCGAAGCGCCCATCGTGCGCAGCAGGTTGATCAGGGAAGCGGGCACGTCGCGCACGCCGGCGTAGGTCGTGTAGAAGACGATGAAGAACACGATCACCGATGTCAGCGTGATTTTCATCGCAGCGCCGATACCAAGCCATATGATGAAAAGCGGCACCAGGGCCAGCCGCGGCAGGCTGTAGAGTGCGGTGAGGAATGGCCGGATGATCTCGTCGAGCCAGTTGATACGCCCGAGCAGCAATGCCAGCACGATCCCTGCCGTCCCACCCAGCAAAAACCCGTACGTGGCCGACAGCAGCGTTTCGACCGCCGTGCTCAGGATGGTGCCGTCGAGCAGCCACTCCCACAGCCGAATTCCAACCTCGAACGGCGTGCTGATGAAGAACGGATCGACCCAGCGTCCGCTGGCGATCTGCCACAAAGCGAGGAAAGATATCGGGAACAGAATCTTTCCCAGCGTAACCCAGCGGCGCTGACGCTTCCACGCTTGGATCGTCTCGCGTTTGCCCTGCGCGATGCGGGCCTTTAGCCACTCTTCGGAAGCACCTGGCGGCGGCATCGCCGAGCGGCTGTTCGGAGTCGGTTCAGCCATGGCGTCACTGGTCCTGGTCGATGGTGGGGTTGGCCAACCGGAGCTCTTGTCGCAGTTGCTGGCACAGCGCAACGAATCGAGGCTCGTAACGGATCTCGTCCACGTTGCGGGGGAACGGAAGATCGATTGGGACGATCGCACGGACCTGACCCGGGCGCGAGCCAAACACGTACACCTGCTGCGCCAGCGTCACCGCCTCTTCGATATCGTGGGTCACGAAGACCACTGTTAGACGCAGCCGGGTCCACAAATTGAGAAACTCGGTGTGCAGCCGCGCACGAAGCTGCGCATCGAGCGCACCGAACGGCTCGTCCATCAGCACCAACTGAGGATCGGTGACCAGCACGCGCGCCAGGCCGACCCGCTTGCGCATGCCGCCTGAAAGCTCGCTCGGGAACGAGCGCTCGAACCCCTCGAGGCCGACCTGCCGAAGCGCGGTGCTCACCCGCTCTTCGCGCTCGCGCGCCGGAACGCCCCGCAGCTCGAGCGGCAACCCCACATTGGCCGCCACCCGCCGCCACGGCAGTAGGCTGTCGTTCTGCGTGACGTAGGCTGCCGCGGTGTTAGGGCCAGTGACCTGCCTACCGTGGCACGTGATCTGCCCGAGGCTGGGCTTGATCAGCCCAGCGAACATGTTGAGCAGCGTTGACTTGCCGCATCCGCTCGGTCCGAGCAGCGCGACGAAGGAGCCTCCCGGCACACCGAGGGTCAGGTCCTCGAGTGCCATCACGAACGATTCGCGCTCGGGGCTGTAATACCAATGGTGGACATGCTCGGCCCTCAGGGCCTCGCCGCCTACTGAAGCGGCCACATCGCCGTTTGCCCGCGAGGTGGCCTGCGGGTCGTGGGTGGGTGGGATCGTTTCCGGCGCAGCACCCATCTCTAGGGCTTGAGCTGCGAAAGGACCGGCGCCGCAGCGTCGAGGAAACGATTCGTCATGATGTCGTCCATCGTGATCTTCGTGACCTGTGGCAGGCCGCCCGCTTTGCGGCCCAAGTTCGCGACCCGCAGCACGCGGTCGAAGGAGGCCTGGGTGAATCGATCCGAGGGCTTGGCGAAGCACGGGTAGGTGAAGCCGAAGGCGTCGTTGTAAACCGCCTCGGCAAGCTTGGGGAACATCGTCTTTCGGACGCTGTCGCGGACGGCGTTGCGGTCGGCCTGGATCTGGGCGTTGGCCCACATATAAGCCGCCACGACCCG
Organism: Rhodoferax sp.; assembly: GCA_044354435.1. GTDB lineage: Bacteria > Pseudomonadota > Gammaproteobacteria > Burkholderiales > Burkholderiaceae_C > Rhodoferax. The sequence goes on from JBIKZZ010000005.1 coordinate 32,417, forward strand.
CAGCACAACATCCGAGTTTTCCTGCGCGAACTGCCGTGTGGTGATGATCGAGGTGTACGGGAAGCCGCTGGCCGGACCGAAGCCAGGGAAATCGCCGCCCGGTCCGGTGATCAGCCGATAACCCAGACCCTCAGACTCGAGAAGCTCGCCCGGCGGACTGCCGCTGCTGAGCGCATCAATCTGGCTACTGCGGAACGCGGCCATCATGCCGGGTGCATTGTCGAGCTGGTGTAGTTTCACGTCCTTCGAAGTTAGGCCGGCCTCGTCGAGCAGCAGGAGCACCCACAGGCCGGCCCCCTGGCCCAGGTTAGTGACGCCGATGCGCATATCGCGCAGCGCGGCCAGTCGATCCTTCAGGGGCGAGTTGCGAGTGAGCTTGTACTTGTCGATAATCTCCTTGCGGACCACGAAGCTGTTCGTGTAACAGCTCAGCATTGGCGCCACTGCTAGCAGGTTTCGATTCGCAGCGTGAGTCTTCACCGGCTCCATCGAGTTGCTCTCGATGAAGTCGAGTTGCTTGCTCAGCAAGCCTTCAACTTGCGAGTTGGTGGTGATGATCTCGACGTCCAGGCACAGTCGGTCGAAGATCTTCGAGGTCTGGGCAAGCGCACTCGCGACGTAGATCAGCACATGGCCGGTATTCGCTATTCGGACCTTATCTTTCTTGTCGCAATGTGTGGGGATGATTAGCGGCTTGAGCGAGGCGGGCGGGGCCGTCTGCGCAACCGCTGAACCGGTCGCTGCCAGTGCGACGGCTATCACCGCGAGGGTGGTTGCTATTGTTCGTATCATGGTCTCCTCCGTGGTTGGGTGAGAATTAGCGGTCTGCATGGTATCACGGTCTCCTCCGTGGTGCGGTGAGAACCGGTTGAAAGGCTCCGCCCCAGCAGTTATGGGAGAACTGTTCACAATGAATCTCGCAAATAACGCCCAACCCGCCAAAAGTGTAAAACTAATCACGTGAGGCGAACAGTCTAAGCCTATTCCAACGAGGTGTGAGCCTGAAGGGGGGTGCGTGATTCCAACGAGGTATGAGCCTGAACGGTGGTTTTG
>JBIKZZ010000137.1:0-8441 GCA_044354435.1 Rhodoferax sp.
GCAGGCCACCACGGTGGTCAATGCCGCCGGCGCCTGGGCCGACGAGCTCGGTGCCCTGCTGGGCGCCCGCCCGATCGGGTTGCTGCCGCACCGCCGCAGCGCCTTCACCTTCAAGCTGCCTGATGGCCAGGTCGGTGCCGATTGGCCAGCGGTGATCGGCGTGGACGAGAGTTACTACTTCAAGCCCGATGCCGGCCACATGCTGGGCTCACCCGCCAACGCCGACCCGACAACACCGCACGATGTGCAGCCCGAAGAGCTGGACATTGCGCAGGGCATTGCGCAGATCGAGGCCGTGACCCAGTTCAGCATCCGCAGGCCGGCCAGCACCTGGGCCGGCCTGCGCTCCTTTGTGCCCGACGGCGAGATGGTGATCGGCCACGATGCCGACACCCCTGGCCTGTTCTGGCTGGCGGCGCAGGGCGGCTACGGCATTCAGAGCGCCGTGGGCGCCAGTGCCCTGGCCGATGCGCTGCTGCGAGGCATCGCCCTTCCGGCGGAACTGGTGCAAGAGGGCTTGGACCCCAGCGTCCTGTCGCCTGACCGGCTGAGCCGGGTGGCTCGGTCGGCCTGAGGGGCCACGCCCACCTCAGCGTGGGCGCCCAAAGCGCAGCACCCGTGTCGCCAGCAGTGTCTCGGCTAAAAAGCACAGCAGCGCCAGCAAAAAGCAGATCACGCCTGACAGGAAGCAGATGGTGGGCAGGCGTAAAAATTCCATTGAAGTGGTCTCACCCAGAAACAGCGTCACGATCGTCAGACCAATCAGCAGGGCGCAAAAGGTCAGCAGTGCCACGCACACATTGACCAGCCAGCCGCGCTTGCGCAGGTCGTCCAGCTCGGCGTACGCCGCCGCCGTGCGCGCTGCATCAGGTCGCGCGTCCAGCCGCTCTTCCAAGGTTCGCGCCCGATCGATGATGCGTGCCAGCCGCCCGGTCACGGCGCCGATCATGGCCGCCACCGCCGTCAGCAAAAACACCGGGACCAGCGACAACTGGATGCCGTGGGTGACAGAGCCGGGGTCAGCTGAAAAAAACATGGTGGCTTTCGCGGAGGTGGCTGGGCCTTGAGTTTAGGCCCTGGCTTGCCCGCTATAGTGGTTGGCTCAACCCTATCCGCAAGGCTATTGCATGAACCTGATCCGCCTGGCAGACCTCAGCCCTGCCGACGTGCACCACATCTGGGCCCTGGTCGGCCAGCCTGCCGAGCCCATGGCCGGCACGGTGGCCTGGTCGTTTGAAGGCTATGGCATCCGTACCCGCACCACCTTTATCCAGGCCTTTCGTGATCTGGGTCTGGCCTTTACCGAGTTACCCGGATTTTTGAAGACCGGTGAGCGCGCCTGTGACCTGGCCGCTTACCTGGACCCTTTCTATGCGATGTACGTGGTGCGCGAGTCCAACCACGCCCGCCTGGCCGAGTTTGCCGCCGCCAGCCGGCGCCCGGTGATCAACGCCATGTCCAGCGACGGCCACCCTTGTGAGGTGCTCACCGATGCCTATTACGTGGACACCGAGCTGCGGCCTTTGGCGGACGCTCGGGTCTGCCTCTGGGGCCCGCCGACCAATGTGCTGCGCTCCTGGCACGAGTTGGCGGCGGTGCTGGGCTTGCAGCTGACCCATGCCTGTGACGCAGTATTTCACCAAGCCACGCCCGGCGTGCAATTCACCGAGGCCTGCCCCACCGACATCGACATCGTCATCACCGACGGCTGGCCGTCCGGTGTGGAGGCGCCAGCTTGGTCGCTGACCGAAGCGCACCTGGCCCACATGGGCCAGCCCAAGCTGCTGCCTACGCCGCCATTTACGATCGGCCGCGAGCTAGCGTTTGACCCGCTGCACTATGCCGGCTTTGCCGGTTACCGGCAAAAAGAGCTGCTGCTGCCGGTGCAGAAGGCCATCCTGCGTTATTGCGCCGGTTAATTGATGCCGATCGAAACTTACCTTCCATCATGATCACCTACTACAACCGCCACCACGCCCTGCACCAGGGCCGGCTGGAGATGTTTCGCGGCGAGCTGGTGCCGTGCTTTGAAGTGCCGGCGCGCGCCGATCAGGTGCTGCTGGAGCTGCAGCGGCGTAACCTGGGGCCTGTGCTGGACCCGCACACCTTCGATGACGCGCTGCTGGCGCGCGTGCACAGCCCGCGCTACCTGGCGTTTTTGGCCAGCGCTTGGGATCAATGGCTGGCGCTGGACGCCGGCAATGCGCAGCGTGATGTGCTGCCCTCGGTCTGGCCGGCACGCGGTTTGCGCACCGACGTGCTGCCCGACAATTTTTCGGCGCGTGTGGGGCTGTTCGCGTTTGATGCCGGCACACCGCTGACATCCGGCAGCTGGGCGGTGGCCCGTGCCTCCGCGCACTGCGCCCTGAGCGCGGCCCAGGCCGTGCTGGGCGGGGCGCCGGTCGCCTTTGCCCTGAGCCGGCCACCCGGGCACCATGCCGGCGCCGATTATTTTGGCGGCTACTGCTTTCTCAACTACGCCGCCCTGGCGGCCCAACACCTGCGCGATGCCGGCCTGTCGCGCGTTGCGGTGCTGGATGTGGACTACCACCACGGCAACGGCACGCAAAGTATTTTTTACGAGCGCCCGGACGTTTTCTTTACCAGCATCCATGGTGATCCCCTCACCGAATACCCGTTTTACCTGGGCCACGCCGACGAAACCGGCGCCGGTGCGGGTGCTGGCTTCAACCTGAACCTGCCGCTGCCGCGTGGCAGCGGGTTCGAGGCCTGGTCGGCCGCGCTGGAAGTGGCCCTGGCCGCCATCAGCCTCTTTGGCGCCGAGGCCCTGGTGGTTTCGCTGGGCCTGGACACTTTTGTCGGCGACCCGATTTCGGGCTTTTGCCTGCAAAGTACCGACTACCTGCGCCTGGGCGAACGCCTGGCCCGCGTCGGGCTGCCCACTGTGCTGGTGCTGGAAGGCGGTTATGCGGTGGATGGGCTGGGTGTCAACGCGGTCAATGTGCTGGAAGGTTTCGCCTGACCCGCCGGCTTAAGGCCCTTATCTGAACAATTTGCAATGCAGCCCGAGGCGCTGTAGTTTTTGCTCGCTGGACTTTTTATATCAGTTCATATATATTCTAGCCATGCCCACAAATGAAAAGCCGCTTGAATGGATCGGTAGCAGCCACAAAGATTTGATGGCCTTGCCTGCAGACGTTCGGCGACTGTTCGGCTTTGCTCTGTCGCTGGCACAGTCGGGCGACAAGCATGATGCCGCCAAAGTGCTCAAGGGCTTTGGTGGTGCAGGGGTGCTTGAAGTTCTGGAAGACGATGTTGGCGGCACCTATCGGGCCGTGTACACCGTCAAGTTTGCTGAGGCAGTGTTTGTCCTTCACTGCTTCCAGAAGAAAAGCAAGCGCGGCATCGCCACGCCGAAAGAAGACATCGACATCATCCACGCCAGGCTGAAAATTGCCGAAGCGTATGTAATGGAGTTGCGGAAATGAAAACCAGAATTGTTGATGGTGTTGAAGTGCATCGTGGTACCGGCAATGTGTTTGCTGACCTTGGCCTAGCTGATGCCGAAAAACTCAAGATCAAAACTGGCTTGGTGATCGAAATCAGGAAAGCCATGAAAAACCTTGGCCTGACGCAGCAAGAGGCGGCCAAGCGGATGGGCGTTACTCAGCCCAAAGTCTCTGACATGATGCGCGGCGATTTCACCAACCTGTCCGAGCGCAAGCTAATGGACTGCCTTACACGGCTTGGCTACGACATTGAAATAAAGGTCCGCCCAGCTCAATCTGAAATCGGGCACTTGATGTTCGCTTTAGCTTGATGTCTTTTGGGGTCGGCTTCAATTAGCTCGCCTGCCGCATATGGCGTAATCGGCGCGTAATCGGGGTCCGTAATCGGCGTAATCGGGGCAGATTCCAATTAATTCCTGGATCCTCGATCGGGTCGAGCATGACATGGGTTGCAAGGCTGGGCTCAAATATCTGCCCTGCGGCGCGCGAGCAAGGCACCGGGGCTGCAAGGCGCCAGGTCGCTAGTCGATAAAGATTCCGATGCTCACTTCATAAAGAGTCCGCCACTGCTCTTAAAAACATAGCAACAAAGTCAATCAGGATATGGCCTAGAGGCCTATTTATCCTCAAGTCGCCCGTCGTCAAGGTAAGCACCGGTCAGCGCCGCCCGCATACTGGCCGTCACCAAAGTTGAAGAAACCTTGGCCATGCTGCATTCATTAATCTAAAATGACGGCATAGACTGCAACTCATAGAGGTGAATGCATGGCCATGTTGACTGTACGAAACCTGCCCGACGAGGTGCACCGCGCCTTGCGGGTGCAGGCTGCCTTGCACGGGCACAGCACTGAGGCTGAAGTGCGCGAGATTCTGGCGGCCGCGGTCAAGCCACCCAGCCGCGTGCTCTTGGGCGACGCGCTGGCGGCGCTCGGCCGCCAGGTGGGCTTGACCAATGAGGATGTGGCGGGCTTGCAGCAAGGCAAAGACAAAACGCCAGCACAGCCGCTGAGGTTTGAGTGATCGTTCTCGATACCAATGTCGTCTCTGAGGCGATGAAGCCCGATCCACATCCAGCGGTGAGGGCCTGGCTGAACGATCAGGTCGCCTCAACGCTGTACCTTCCCAGCGTCACCATCGCCGAATTGCTGTTTGGCATTGGCGCACTGTCAGCGGGCAAACGCAAGGACATGTTGGCACTGACCCTTGACGGACTCATGGGCTTGTTCAGAGACCGCATCTTGCCCTTTGACCTGGACGCCGCCCGACACTATGCCGTGTTGGCCGTGACCGCCAGACAAACAGGCCAAGGGTTTCCCACGCCAGACGGGTACATCGCCGCCATCGCAGTCTCGCGGGGCTTCATCGTGGCGTCGCGCGATACCGCACCCTATGCGGCGGCGGGCATGACGGTCATCAACCCTTGGGACACGACCTCAGGGCGGGGATGACGCTGAGCTGTCGGGGATGACGCTGCCTCTCGTCATTCCCGCGGAGGCGGGAATCCAGGAAGTCATGGATCCCCGATCAGTTGGGGATGACAGAGGGTGTCTGGCATGGCCCGGGTGGCAAAGCCCCGGGCTCAGATGTCCTGCCGGTGCCGTGTGCGCAGCAGCACCGCCAGCCCGACGCCAGCCACGCCGATCAGCGCCAGCGGGAAGCCCAGCCGGGGAGACCAGTCGATCAGCGCGCCTGAGAACGACGAGGCGGCCAGGCCGCCCAGGGTGTAGGTGAGCACCAGCACGGCGGTGCTGTTGACCAGGGTGATGCCTTTTTCGCGCGCGCCGATGTCGATCATGGCCATGGTGTACAGGCTGCCGCCGGCACCGCCCCAGATGAACACAATCGGCCAGACCAGCCAGGGTGCATGCGGCACCAGCGGCACCAGACAGGCCGCCGCCAGGGTGACGGCGGCGCAAACCAGCATCACGCTGCGCCGGCCACGCGCCTGATCGTCAAAGCGGTCGGCCAGTAGCCCGGCAGGCAGCATGGTGAGCGCGCTGCCCAGCCCGATACAAGACACCAACAACGCTGCCGTGGCCGCGCTCAGGCCCAGGGCCAGCCCGTAGAGGGGCAAGATGGACGCCATGCCGCTCTCAAAAAAACCGCCCGCAAAACCCGCCAGCATGATGATGGGGTGCGCCATCAGGGCGTGCCAAACGCCGCCCAGCCCGACCCGGGCGCTGTGCGCGTCGTCGGCCCGCGGCAGCGGTGGGATCAGCAGGCTCCAGGCCAGGCCAGTGAGCAAAAAGCCGATCACCCACCACAGCGCGTGCGGGTTGTCGGTGCCAAGCCATGCCAAAACCGCCGGGCCAATGACGAAGGTGAAGCCGACCAGGGTCTCAAAAATACCCACATAGCGGCCGCGCTGCCCCGGCGGTGAGAACTCGGCAATCAGCGCCTCGGCCAGCACCCAGCGCAAGCCGGCGGCTGCACCCGAGATCAGCTTGAGTGCAAACCAGACCGGCAGCGCATCGGTCAGGGCAAAGCCCACGGCGGCCAGTGCCGGCACGGCAGCGGCTACCCAGAGGGTGGCGCGACGGCCCAGACGCTGCGTCACGGCCGAGGCAAACGGCGTCATCAAAAACATGCCCAGGTACCCGGTGGCGGCAAACAGGCCTGCCACCGAGGTTGAAACGCCCGCCGTTTTGAGCTGAAACAGCAGCATCGGCAGCAGCATGAAATAGCCAATCAGCTCGACAAAGGTCGAACCGAAAACGCTCACCAGCCCGCGCGTGGCGCCTGCCGGGCGGGTCATGGTGCGCGTGCCGCCAGCACGGCAGCTGCCACTTCGGCAAACCCAGCGCCACGCTCTGCCACGGTCACGTAACGCGGCAGATGGGCAAGCTGCGCCGCCACGCCCAGGATATTGGCCACGCCCACGCTTTGGGGAAAGCGCTGGAACATCACCTGGTCATTGGCCGAGTCGCCCACATAAACCCAGCGTGCCAACTCGGCGTCCAGCTCACGCTGGTAGAGCTGCTGCACGATCCAGCGCGCCCCCGAGAGTTTGTTGTGGCTGCCGTACCAGCCATTGATGTGAATACTGCTGACGGTGGCTGTCATGCCCTCGGCCTGCATGATCTGCACCACCTGGGCGATCTGCTCGGGCGGCAGCTGTGTGAACTCGCCGTGGTCAATGGCAATGTCGGTCTCGCGCCCGGGCGAGTCTTGCGCCAACGTGGCGCCCGGTACCTCGCGCAGCAGGCGCTGAGCCACAGCCTGCATGCGCTGGAAGTTACTGGCCCGCGTTCCGGCATCCTGTTGGTATATTTTTGATAGCAAACTATCCAATGGTGGCGTGGCCTGGAGGCCTATTTTGTTATGAATAAAGGCCACGGCGCCGTTTTCGGCCACCATGGCATCCACTGGCCAAGCGCTGGCAAAGGGTGCGCACCAGCCAATCGGCCGGCCTGTGATGGCGATCACCGCCAGCCCGGCGGTTTTGAGCGCCTGCAGTGCCGCCAGCGCGTCGGGGGTGATGGCGCCGTCGGTGGTCAGGGTGTCGTCAATGTCGGTGAACACGCCGGTCAAGGCACGCCGATCGGCCGCCGGCCAGTGCTGCAGGGGGGTCATGGATGCCCGGTCAGGCCGGGCATGACGGGTGACGGCTCAGCGTGACTTCTTGTCTTGGTTGTCATCCCCGTGAAAACGGGGATCCATGGATGCCCGGTCAAGCCGGGCATGACGGGGTGATGGGGCACGACGGGACGAAAAGGCGGCTGCATCAGCCCGCGCTGCCCAAAGCCAGCCCGGCGTGCTCGCGCAGCGGATGAAAGTGAATTTTGGGGAAGCGTTCCTGTGCCAGCCGCACGTCGTAGGGTGAAGTGCACAGGTAGGCCAGGGTGTTGGCGGCGTCCAGCGCCATGCGCATGGGGTAGGCATCGCAAAAAGTCTTCAGCTCGGCCGGCGTGTCGGCGGTGATCCAGCGCGCGCCGGTGTACTGGCTGCCCTCCAGGCGAATGTCGGCGTCGTACTCGCCTTTCAGGCGGTGCTGCACCACCTCAAACTGCAGCTGCCCCACGGCGCCGAGCAGCATGTTGCCGCCCACTTCGGGCCGAAACACCTGAATGGCGCCTTCTTCACCCAGCTGGGCCAGGCCCTGCTGCAGTTGCTTGGTGCGCAGCGGATTTTTCAGCACCACGGTCATGAACAGTTCGGGCGCAAAAAACGGCAGGCCGGTGAACTGCAGGTTGACCGAACCATCGGTGATGGTGTCGCCCAGTTGCACGCCGCCATGGGTGGTAAAGCCCACGATGTCACCGGCGTAGGCTTCTTCCACCGCTTCGCGGCGCTGGCTCATGAACGTCACCACGCTGGTGGGGCGCAGCTCTTTGGCGGTGCGCATCACCTTGAGCTTCATGCCCGGCGTGTATTTGCCCGATGCCATGCGCACAAAGGCGATGCGGTCACGGTGGTTGGCGTCCATGTTGGCTTGCACCTTGAACACCACCCCTGAAAACGCGTTGTCTTCCGGCTGCACGGTTTTCACCACCGGCTGCCGGTTCACCACCAGCGAGCTCACCCGCTCTTGCGGCGCTGGTGCCAGGTCCACCAGCGCATCCAGCACCTCCATCACGCCAAAATTGTTCACGCCTGAGCCAAAGAACACCGGTGTTTGTTTGCCGGCCAAAAAGGCCTCATGGTCCCAGGCCGGGGAGGCGCCGGTGGCCAGCTCCATGCTGTCCATGGCGGTGGCCCACTCGTGGCCGAATCGTTGCAGCAGCTTGGCTTGCTCAGTCAGCGGCAGGGTCACAAAGTCTTGCGGCCGGCGCTCGCTGCCGCTCTCAAACACCGTCATGGCCTCGGTGCGCAGGTTGATGATGCCGCCAAACACCTTGCCCTGGCCCACAGGCCAGGTCATCGGCACGCAGGGCATGCCCAGCTCGCGCTCGATCTCGTCCAAAATATCCAGCGGCTCGCGCACCTCGCGGTCCATCTTGTTGACAAAGGTGATGATGGGCGTGTCGCGCT
>JBIKZZ010000138.1:0-8437 GCA_044354435.1 Rhodoferax sp.
GCGCCCGAGCCCTACAACGGTCTGTATGACCCGGCCAGTGTGTCGCTACCAAATCGACGCGCCACGCCAGAATTAGAAGCCTTACAACACCCGCACCTGGCCCAGTGGATCAAGAGCTTCGACCGCTCCAACCACTATGACGAGCACAACCCCAACAACTTGGTTCACATGCCCGAGCTTGAGCTGCGCCAGATGCGTGCGTGTTACTACGGCATGATGAACGAGGTGGACGATGCGGTGGGCCGCATCGTCGCGCACCTGAAAGCCACTGGCGAGTACGACAGCACGCTGATTGTCTTCACCTGTGACCACGGCGAAATGGGCGGCGATCACTACACCTGGGGTAAGGAGCTGTACTTTGACGCAAGCTTTTACATCCCACTGATCATCCGCGACCCGCGCCATGAGGCTGATGCCGGTCGCGGCCGTCAGGTGGATGCGTTCACCGAGTCGGTAGACCTGATGCCCACCGTGCTGGATTGGTTAGGAACCGCGATACCGGCACAGTGTGACGGCCGGTCACTGGTGCCGTTCCTCGGTGACGGCACGCCGGCCCACTGGCGCGAAGAGGTCCATATGGCGCTTGATTTCCGCAGCAGTCCCTGGAGCAGTTACGAAGGCGAGGCGGCGCTAGGGCTGCTGCCGGATGAGTGCCAGTTGGCCATCATTCGCGGCCGGCGCTGGAAATATGTGCATTTTGCCGCCCTACCCCCCCTGCTGTTTGATCTGCAGGAAGACCCGAGCGAAATGAACAACTTGGCTCAAGACCCGGCCTGTCAAGGGCTGCTGCTGGTAATGGCGCAAAAGATGCTGTCGTGGCAGTTGCAGCACCAAGAGCATGTGCTGAGCAACTTGCACAACGGGCCAAAGGGGGTGGAAGACCGCAGTCGGGTCAGGCACTGATACTGCTGCTGAGGCGCACACCCCCGGTGTCAGCTGAGACCGGCAGGGCCACCTGGTGATCGCGGCTGAACTGGTAATCCTTGAAAATATGCTCTGCGCTCAGGGTTTGATAGCTGCCGTCAGGCAGGCGGTGCGTGGTGTCTTTGAGTCGGTAGGTGTAATGCCCACAGGTCCAGCAGTTGAAATTACGCATGTGCGTGCACAGACAGGTCTTGTCCATCACCTTGATCGTCTTGACGTCAGGGTGCAGCGCCACCTCACGGTTGTAGGCGGTGATGTAGGCGCAACTGCCATTACCGTCAAGCAGGTAGCCATAGGCTTCGCAATTGGGCCGGATGCCGGCACCAATAGCGGGGGTGCTCTTGAGCATGCGCATCGGGTAGCCTGTGGGCGAGATGGTGTTAACCTCAATGTCTGCCTCGCTGGCCCGGAAGTAATCCTGCTTCACATCAGTCGGCAGACCACATTCATTGGACACGGTGAACCGCGTGGCGACCTGCACCGCAGCAGCCCCCTGCTCCAGAAAAGACACAGCGTCACTACCGGTAAACACACCGCCCGCTGCGATCAACGGAATATCGAGCTGCTCGGCGCGCAGGTACTGCAAAATTTCTGCTGTGATGGTGGCCAGGTCATAGTCGGCCCAGTCCATACCGAACCCAAGATGACCGCCGGCCAGCGGCCCTTCCACAATCACATAGTCGGGCAGCCGGGTCAGCCGCGCATTCTTACGCAGAAACAACTGCAGCGCCCGCACCGACGAGACGATGATGCCCAGTTTGGCATCACGAAATCTCGGATGCTCGGCAATCAAACCGAAGGAGCCCAAATGCAGCCCCGCGCTCAGCGTGATGCCGTCGATACCAGCATTTAGCGCCGAGGCCATGCGCACCTGCAAGGTTTCGCGCGGCGCATTCATGGTCAGCTTTTCCATGCAATTGACAAACACCAGCCCCTCGCCGCGCTTGGCATCCATGGTGGCTTCGACATGGCGGCGGGTTGCCTCGGCCAACACGCCCAGATCAAATTTAACGATGGACTTGTCAGATTTGTCGATGTTATGTTTGTAAAAGCGGGTCTTGTCTTTGACAAAACTGGTGTCGAACCGGCGGTCTGACACATCGGGCACCATGGCATCCGAGATATGACCGACACCACCCAGCCGGGCGGCCTCCAGCGCCAACTCCGCCGTGGAAATGTCCACGCCCATACCACCCACCATGATGGGCACGAGTTCTTTTTTTCCGAACTTGAGGCGGAAATCATCAACACGTTTCATGAATCTCCTTATGCCCGACGCATGCTGGGGGTCTGTCGGGGGAGGACCATTCTATCCGGGGGTGCATTTAAAGCTGCTGCTCGGATAATGCCCCCGCCCGAGAGGAGTACTTGACTAAAGCATCCATTTTTTCCAGCTGCACTCGGACACTGCGACCACCATAGACCGCTGTCTTGAGCCACACGCATTCAGCCGCCAGTTGCGTCTCATCTGTGAGCCGAGTGTGCCAGACCCGTTTCTCAGCGTCCCAACGGTAGGCTCGTGCTTTGAGCGCGTCCTTGGCGTCAAACGGCGCCTGTGTGGCCAGCAAGCGAAAACTCGGCGACGCGGCGACGCCAAGCAGACGGGCCAGCCCGGTTTTGCCGTCAGTGGGCAGCGGCGCCATCAGGACCGCCAACAGGGCATGGCAGTCGACCTCTGCCCGGTGGGCCTCATAAAACAAACCCTCATGCAAGGCCAGATGCTCCAGCTTGGCAGAGCCTCTGCCTTCTTTTTTCCAGTCAATATCGGCGAATGAGCAGGCCCAGGGCAGCGCCGCAAAACCGGGGCAGCGCGCCTCACAAAAGGGCCGGTCAAAGCCAGCGTTGTGAGCCACCACCAGATCGACATCGGCCAACAAGGCATCAACGCGCGCCATGTCCAGCGCTTGCCCACGGACCATGTCGTCGGAGATGCCCGTGATTTGGCTCACCTCCTCCGGAATGGGTTGGCCAGGATCCTCAAGGCCGTCGTAAATCTGGACATCGCCCACAGGCAGGCCGGTCAGGGTGTCCACATCGACCCGCAGCATGGCCAGTTCGATGATGCGGTCCTTGGCGTGACTCAAACCCGTCGTTTCAGTGTCGAGAATGACCATTTTCAGCAGGGGGCCAGCGCTGGAGCGTGCGAAATGCGTGACCGGCACCAGGCGGCGCAGGACCCGGTAGTCGGGATGGCGGGCCAATTGGTCGGCCATAGCCGGCAGATCGTGCACGTCTTTGGTTTTTTGCAGGGCCCGTCGGCGCCAAGGGGTCGGCGTAACGGGGGTGCTATTTGGCAGGTCAAAGCCGAGCGGTAGTTGCGATGGTGTCAAGTCAGCGTTCCAATAATGCGATTTACACAAGTGTGCATCAAAGTCCCAAGCGGCAAATGTGTTCTGCAGCTCACTCTACAGATATGCACCATAATTCATCTTTTCCAAAAAAATGCAATTTACTGCATTTTCCAATAAGTTTCGGCGACTATCGGGTTTCCTCTGTGCCCCAACACAAGCAACCTGCTCTAGGATAGAGATGTTCTCAAACTCACCTTGCTTTAACAGAAGGACTCCCATGAATTCAACCCCAACCACCCGCCGCCTCGTCCTGACCCGAAGTGCAGCTGTCATCGGCGCAGCCAGCACTGGGCTGCTGCTGCCAAAACTGGCACAGGCACAGAGCGGTAAGCTTCGCGTCGGGCTGATGCTGCCCTACACCGGCACATTTGCCCAACTTGGGGTGGCGATCGAGAACGGCTTTCGTCTGGCCGTGGACGAGCAGGGCGGCAAGCTGGGCGGCCGCGAGATTGAGTATTTCAAGGTGGATGATGAGTCCGAGCCGGCAAAGGGTATTGAAAACGCCAACAAGTTGGTGCAGCGAGACAAGGTCGATGTCCTGGTCGGCACGGTGCACTCAGGCGTGCAAATGGGTATCCACAAAGTGGCGCGAGACAGTGGCGTGCTGTGCTTGATCCCCAACGCGGGCGTGCACATGGCCACCCGCGCGCAATGCGCTCCCAACGTGTTCCGCACCTCGTTTTCCAATTCCCAACCCACCCGGGCTTTGGGTGCGGCGATGGTGGCCAAAGGCCACAAACGTGCGGTCTGGATCACCTGGAAGTACGCGGCCGGTGACGAGGCCTTTGAAGGCTTCAAAGAGGGCTACCTGGCGGCTGGCGGCACCATCATCAAGGAGTTGGGCCTGCCCTTCCCCAATGTCGAGTTCCAGGCCCTGCTGACTGAGATTGCGGCGCTCAAGCCAGACGCAGTCGCTTGTTTCTTTGCGGGCGGCGCCTCGGCCAAATTCATGATCGACTACGCCGCAGCTGGCCTGAAGGACAAAATTCCCTTGTATGGCTCCGGATTTTTGACCGAGGGCATGCTGGACGCCGCAGGCCCCGCCGCTGAGGGCGTGATGACCACGCTGCACTACGGCGACTCGATCGAGACGCCGCGCAACAAGGCTTTTCGTCTGGCCTATGCGAAAACCTTCAAGATGCAGCCTGATGTCTATGCGGTGCAAGGCTACGACACGGGCCTGTTGCTTGTCCATGGCGCCAACGCCGTCAAGGGGGACCTCAACAACAAACCCGTGCTTTACAAGGCGATGGAAACGGTGACGATCGACAGCCCACGTGGCAAATGGACCATGAGCAAGTCGCACAACCCAATTCAGGACATCTACCTTAGGGTGGTCCAGAACAAAGAGAACAAGGTCATCGGCGTTGCTGCCAAGGCGCTGGCTGACAGCGGTGCGGGCTGCAAGATGGGCTGAGGATTGCCTTTTTTGAACCAAAGGGAGGCACGTGCCTCCCTTTTTTCAGTGCTCTGCTTCCGATGGATTTCCCTACCTTTCTCATCCAGTTGCTCAACAGTGTGCAGTATGGCCTGCTGCTGTTCATGCTGGCGGCGGGCCTCACCCTGATCTTCGGCATCATGGGTGTGGTCAATCTGGCGCACGGCAGTTTTTACATGCTGGGTGCCTACTTGGCCTACTCGCTCAGCGCCCTGCTGGGCAGTTTGACGCTGGCGCTGCTGTTGGGGACGCTGTTGTCTGTGGGCTTTGGGCTGGCCTTGGAATGGCTGTTATTTCGCCATTTTTACAAGCGCGACCACCTGGACCAGGTGCTGCTGACCTTCGGCCTCATTTATATTTTTGAAGAGCTGCGCTCCATGATTTGGGGCGACGACGTGCACGGCGTGACCATCCCTGTCTTGCTGGGCGAATCTATTCCCCTGACAGCCAATCTGTCTTACCCGGTCTACCGATTGTTCATGTCGGCGGTGTGTGTCGCGCTAGCGCTTGGGCTGTACTTGCTGATCTCCAGGACACGGTTGGGCATGAAGATCCGGGCGGGCGCCTTCAACCGCGACATGGCAGAAGCACTGGGCATCAACATCAAGCTGATCCACGCCATCGTCTTTGCAATTGGCGTGGGTCTGGCAGTGGTTGCCGGGATGATCGCCGCGCCGGTCTCCAGCGTTTACCCCAACATGGGCTCGCAGGTGCTGATCATGTGCTTTGTGGTGGTGGTGATTGGCGGCATTGGCTCGGTGCGGGGTGCGCTCATTTCAGCCCTGCTGGTCGGCCTGGTCGACACCTTTGGCAAGGTACTACTGCCTTCTGTGTCTGGGATGCTGGTCTATATGCTGATGGCGGCCGTGCTGCTGTGGAAGCCAGAAGGCTTGTTCAAGCAATGAGCACGCCCAGGGCCAATCTGGAAGTGTTTCCGCGCAGCGTGCGCTTGGTGCTGTGGCTGGGGTTGGCGGCGCTGGCCACTTTCCCGTTCGTTGGCGGTGATTTTTATGTGCAAATGGTCACGCGCATGATGATTCTGGCCATTTTTGCCATGAGCCTGGACCTGTTGCAGGGGGTGAGCGGCCTGGTGTCGCTGGGGCATGCAGCTTATTTCGGCCTGGCAGGTTACGCGCTGGCCTTTCTGATGCCGCAAAACGAGGCGACCTCGATTTGGCTGACGTTGCCGCTGTCAGTACTGGCGTCTGGGCTGGCAGCCTTGGTTATTGGCTTCTTTGTCGTCCGCACCCACGGCATCTACTTCATCATGGTGACCATGGCCTTTGCCCAGATGGTGTTCTTCTTGTTCTTTGACAACAAGGCCTTGGGGGGCTCCGATGGCCTCTACATCAATTTCAAGCCCACAGTGAACCTGGGCGGCTGGACCCTTTTCGATCTGGACAACAAGAAGACCCTGTATTTTTTCACCCTGGCCACCCTGCTGTTGGTTTACGGCTTTCTGCGGCGCCTGTTGTGGAGCCCTTTTGGCCGGGCGCTGGCTGGCATTCGGGTCAATGAGCACCGCATGCGGGCTCTCGGGTTCGGCACCTTTGGCTACAAACTGACGGCCTTCTCACTGGCTGGCGCACTGGCCGGACTGGCAGGTTACCTTTGGGGGGTACAAACCGGCTACATCAACCCCGAATTAATGGGCTTTCACATGAGTGCGCACGCCATCATGATGGTGATTCTGGGTGGCATGGGCAATTTTGCCGGTGCCATCGTCGGCGCCTTTGGCTTTGAGGTGGTGCTGCACCTGTTCAAAGACCTGCCGCAAGTCGGCAGCGTGCAGCTGGGCAAACATTGGCAGCTGTGGATGGGCAGCTTCATTGTGCTGGTGGTAATTTTTGCACCGCGCGGCCTGCTCGGACTGGCGGGCCGACTGGGCCGCCACAAGGGCGCTGTTGATGAGTGAGGTGCTGCTGACCGCGACCGGCCTGACCAAGCGATTTGGCGGCCTGGCGGCTGTGAACAATGTCTCGCTGGCGCTCTGGCGCGACCGGATTCATGCGGTGATCGGCCCCAATGGCGCTGGCAAGTCGACCCTGGCCAACTTGCTGTCTGGCGACTTGCCGCCGACCGACGGGCAGGTGATGCTGTGTGGCGCCGACATCACCGGCTGGACACCAGAGCGCATTTCGCGCCAGGGCCTGGGGCGCAGCTACCAAAAAACCAATATTTTCCAGGCCTTCACCGTCTGGGACAACGTGCGCCTGGCCGCACAGTCGCGCCAGTCCCAGCAACCCTGGAATCCGCTCGGTTGGCTACTAAACGCTAGCAAATCCATAGCTACAAACGACCGTGCGACAAGGGCTATAGAGCTTTCTGGCTTAAAAGATCGGCGTGAGGCCATGGCTGGTGCGATCAGCCATGGCGAGCAGCGGCAACTTGAGATTGCCATGACACTGGCCACCGAACCGCAGGTTCTGCTGCTTGACGAGCCGCTGGCCGGCATGGGTGTGGCCGAAGCCCAACGCATGGTGGAACTCCTGCTCAAGCTGAAGGCCGATCACGCCATATTGCTGGTAGAGCACGACATGGACGCCGTGTTTGCCTTGGCCGACCACCTGACCGTGATGGTCAACGGCCAGGTCATCGCGAGCGGCACGCCTGAGGCGATCCGCAGCAATGCCGACGTGCAGGCAGCCTACCTGGGCGAGGAGCAGGCATGAACGAACCTCTGATCGACGCGCGCGGACTGAACACCTTCTACGGCGCCAGCCACATCCTGCGCGATGTCAACTTCTCAGTGGGCCGTTCCGAAACCATCGGCCTGATGGGTCGCAACGGCATGGGCAAAAGCACCCTGCTGAAAAGCTTGATGGGCCTGGTCAAGCCACGCAGCGGCTCGGTGCATGTCATGGGCCGGCCAATGACCGGGCGCGCGCCGTTTGAGATTGCCCAGCTTGGCGTGGCCTACGTGCCAGAGGGCCGAGGTATTTTCGGCAACCTGAGCGTGCTAGAAAACCTCAAGATGGCGGCGCGCGCCGGCACCCGTGGCCAGCGTGACTGGACGTATGAAAGGGTGCTGACGACCTTCCCTCGCCTGCAAGAGCGCCTCGGGCACGGCGGCCAGCAACTGTCAGGCGGGGAGCAGCAAATGCTGACGATTGGTCGGGCCCTGATGACCAACCCGGATGTGCTGATCCTGGACGAGGCCACCGAAGGGCTGGCCCCGCTGATCGCGCGCGAGATTTGGCACATTTGCGGTCTGATCCGCGAGACGGGCATCAGCAGCGTTATCGTCGATAAAAACTGGAAACACGTCACTCAGATTACCGACCGAAATGTGATCCTGGTCAAAGGCCAGGTCGTGTTTGAGGGCAGTTCCGAGGCGCTGCGTGCGGAACCTGCCTTGCTGGAGCAACACCTCGGGGTTTGAAGCGCCTGCGCTAGAGGACGGGCCGCAACTCGGCCGCCGCCTCGAACAACAGGGGCAACAGGTCATGCTGCATTTGAGTTGTAGACAGCCTGGCCTGCGAGGCCACCACGTTCAGCGCCGCCACGGTCTGCCCCTGGCTGTTGCGCAGAGGAACCGCCATGGCATGCACCGCCAGTTCATGCTGCTCACTGGCGACACAAAAATCCTGCATCCGGACCTGCTCCACCAGCTGGCGAAAAGCTTGCAGATCGGTGACGGTCAGCGGTGTCATGCGTGCCAGTTGCCGCCCCTGAAGCCAATGCGTGAAGTCGGCCTCGGATTTCGCCGCCAGCAAGACGCGCC
>JBIKZZ010000139.1:0-8424 GCA_044354435.1 Rhodoferax sp.
GGCCAGGGCCAGGTTGACAGCGGTGGTACTTTTGCCCACGCCACCCTTGCCAGAGGCCACCGCCACGATATTCTTCACCTTGGGCAGCAGTTGCACACCGCGCTGCACCGAATGCGCCACGATGCGACTGACCACATTGACCGACACATTGTCCACACCAGCCACGCCCTTGGCCGCGGCAATCAGCGCCTTGCGAAAGCCCGGGATCTGGCTCTTGGCCGGGTAGCCCAACTCCACCTCAAAGGCCACATCACCGTCATTCAAGGTGAAATTCTTGACCGATTTGGACGAGACAAAGTCCCGCCCGGTATTGGGATCGATCACACCCGCGAGTGCGGCCATCACCACCTGTTCTGTCACTGCCATTGATTGCTCCTGTTGAGGTGTAGTCTAGCGAAATGGGCGGGTGACCCGACTGGTGCTAAAGTAGATACGTTTTCATATCTACGGTCATTTTTTTGACAAGGCTATCAGGAGGCTCCCCGTGGAAGTTGTGGCCAAGGTGTTCAGTACCGGCAATAGTCAGGCAGTTCGTCTGCCCAAAGCGTTCCGCCTGGATGTGCCCGAAGTGTGGCTCAGCAAAGATGAAGTCACCGGCGCAATCACCATGCGCCCCAAAAACGACGATCGGCGCAACAAAAACCTGGAAGAGCTGTTCAGGCTGATTCGCGAGCAGCCTTTCACCGAGGACTTCATACCCCCGCGGGATGACGAATATCGCCCGAACCCTTTGGACGATTCGGATTCACCTGAGCCAATAAAGCCTTAGACCGTTGCCACGCGCCGTCATAGCGCAGGTAAGGCTTCTGCATGATTCGCTATCTGCTCGACACAAACATCGTCAGCTACTTCGTCAAAGGTAACAGCGCCGCTTTGGTGGCGCGCATGCAAGCCGGCGTTGATGCCCAAGATATTGCCATCTCGGCGGTCACACGTGCCGAACTGCGTTACGGACTTGAGATGATGGATCAGTCTGACCGGCGTCGCAGGCGTGTTGATCTGTTGATCACAGAGCTACCCGCGCTGCCTTGGCGCATCGATGCTGCTGATCAGTTTGGCCGAATCAGGGCCCATCTGCGGCGCAACGGGACGCCTATCGGTGAGTTTGACACCCTGATCGCCGCCCACGCCCTGTCCGAAAAACTGATTTTGGTGACCCATAACACCCGACATTTCGAACATGTTCCAGGGCTGGTACTGGAAGACTGGATGGCATGAGGATGGTGGCTTTTTGCGGATATCAGCGGCTTTCGAGCACTCGGAATCTGACTCTTGGCCGGGTAACCCAAGTCCATCTCGAAGCCCAATTCGCCGTCTGGCAAGGTCATGCAGCTGTTGGCATGTAGTCAAGGCGTTGTACGGGACATAGACAAACTTGATACTCGAGCGGAGCCAAGCTCAATGACGACGGAGTAACCGACTTTGGGCAGTGGCAGTTCGGTCAGTTTTTTCCAGAACGTGTCGTCGGGCAAGTACAGGACTTGATAGGTGAAATTGGTCATCGAGCTCTTTAGTTGAAGTTGCGATGACTTATCACGGCTATGGGATCGAGTGCGTCGTTGTTTCAAATTAGCACCTAGCGGGGGAAAAGGGCAGGAATTTAGAGAACAGTTCCCGAGCCTGCGGCCAAAATCTAGGATCAAAACACTCATTCCCCGGGGCAGAATCGGGGTACGAAAATATCGAATTAGGGAGCCAGCACAAGCGTCAAAACTCACTGAAAACGAGGCCAATTTCTAATGAAGTGTACAGGGGCAACGACCAAACAGATTCACCGCTGGCAGCAGCGGTGAATCGCGGACAAACCCCGAATTACAAGTAGCTTCCAAAGCCGGTATCGCCGCCGGGCACCGGCCGGTTTTACTCTGCTGCCACATAGGCGCGAACGATCCGTGTCCAAGTGTCAATATCTCACTCAACGGGCAACGCATCTTCCCGCGCGAAGAAATTGACGGCATCCTTCCGGGCATTGCGCTCCATCGCAGTAACATGCGACCAGAGTGCCACGCCATCACGCATCCAATCTAGCCCTGGAACTTGTAAAGAACTGGAGAAATGCCTTTTCTAGCTCCAAGCGCTGAGATTTTTATGTCAAATTAGCCCGGAGCTCTATTGGAATATCCCTGAGCAGCTATGAAATCTATAGTGAAAATGGAATTTGACCTCGTCAGGTTGGATCGCGCGATCCCGCCTTTCTGAATAAATTTCCTTGAATAAATGCGTGCCAATGACAAGTAGCTTTACCGCCTACATCGACGAGTCCGGCGACGAGGGCTTTGTTTTCCTACCAGGAGAAAAAGGCAGCAGCCGCTGGCTGGTGCTGTCCGCCGTGGTGTTTCGCAAAGCCAAAGACTTGGAGGCCGTGCGCGTTATGCGCGAGGTGCGCACGCTGTTGGGCAAAGATCCGAAGAGGGCGTTGCACTTTCGGGAAATGAAGCATGAACACCGGGTGCCGTATGTGCGGGCGCTGGCCACCGCCCCCATGCGCACAGTGAGTGTGCTGATTCACAAACCGTCCATCACCTAGCCGGAGAAGTTTCAGAACGAGGCGTTTCGCCTGTACCGTTATGCAACCCGTTTGCTCGTCGAGTGTGTGTCGTGGTTGTGCCGGGACACCCGCAAAGACAATGAGGGCGACGGTAGCTGCGAACTCATCTTCTCGAACCGCAGCGCCATGTCCTATGAAGACCTGCGCAAATACCTGCTGCACCTGCAAGACAAACCCGGTACCGATGCGCGGATTGACTGGAATGCAACTCGCCCCCAACAAGTGCGCGCTGTCAACCACGATCAGTTAGCGGGGTTGCAAATGGCTGATGCAGTGGCATCAAGCCTGTTTTTTGCGGTGAACCTGACGCAGTACAGCGAGGTGGAAGACCGCTATTTCAGGATGCTGCGACCTACGATTTATCGCCATCCTAAAACGGGTGAACTGGGCTACGGTTTGAAATTTTGGCCGGGCAGCTTGGAGGCGCTGACCGAGAGCATGGCGCACCTGGTGTGCTTTGCACCGCCAAAGTGATGCTGACATTGGCAATCAAACAGGCAAAAAATGCAGGCCCCAAGTTCGAGTGTCCCACCCATTCGGGCTGCCAGTGTTGCCACTGGCCTCTACAAACCTTGCGCTTGCCTGCGCCGCTGATTTTAGCCAATAAAGTCCAACAGGGGAAACAAAATGGTCAAAAGCGCAAAAATCACTGAGCCAGCAAACCACATCGCCGTCTTCCAGGAGACCACCATCCGCCGGGTCTGGCACAACGAGGAGTGGTGGTTTGCCCTCAGCGACGTGGTGGCTGTGTTGACCGACTCGGCGGACGTGAAGCAATACATCAAGAAAATGCGCAGTCGTGACCCGGCCCTGGACGCCAACTGGGGTACAACTTGTACCCCCCTTGCGTTACTAGCGCCCGACGGCAAGATGCGTGAAACCAATTGCGCCAATACCGAGGGGCTATTCCGCATCATCCAGTCCATACCATCACCCAAGGCCGAGCCCTTCAAACGCTGGCTGGCGCAGGTGGGCTACGAACGCGTGAAAGAGATCGAAAACCCCGAGCTGGCCAGCGCCCGCGCCCGCGAGCTTTACCAGGCCAAGGGCTACCCACAGGCGTGAATCGAAAAGCGGCTGCGCGCCATCTCCGTGCGCGGGGAACTGACCGACGAGTGGAAAGTGAGAGGCGTCGCCGAGGGCAAGGAATACTCTATCCTGACCGCTGAGATCGCCAGGGCCACCTTTGGCCTAACGCCCTCGGAGCACAGCCAGTTGAAAGGTCTGGAGGTGGTGAAAACCGGGAATAGCCTGCGTGACCACATGACCGACCTGGAGCTGATCTTCACCATGCTGGGCGAAGCCAGCACGACAGAGATTGCCCGCCGCAGCGATGCCATGGGGTTTGTTGAGAACCGCTCATCGGCGAAAGAGGGCGGCACCATTGCCGGCAACGCTCGCAAAGCACTGGAGGCCAAGACCGGAAAGCAGGTAGTGATCAAGACCAATTACCTTGCTGCACCCAATGCACCAGACTTGCCGCTAGCGAGCCCCAACGATTCACCCGTCACCCCACCCAGTTTTCCACCTTCAGCCCGGGATAGTCCTTGAAATCAGACTCGTTGTTGGTGACCAACATCAGCCCCAGGCTGAGCGCATGGGCGGCAATCAGTTGGTCCAGGGCGTCGCGGCGGCGGTCGCGCACGGCGGCCCGCAGCAGCCCAAAACTTTTTGCATCGGACTCATTGAATGGCAGCACCGGAATGCGCTGTGTCAGCAAGGCCAGCACGCCCTCGTCCTGCGCCCGGTTGGCGGTCTGTATTTCCAGCCCTGCGCGCAATTCAGCGTAAGTCACCACCGACATCACGACACTGCCCTGCGCCAAGGCTTGAAGCCGCTGCAGCACCTGGGGCGGCCGGCGCTTGATGATGTAAATACAAATATGGGTATCCAGCAGGTAGCGCATACGGCTCAACCCAGCGCTTTGTCGATGACAGATCCAGGGATTGCATCAATGCTCAGAGGGCCGTTACCGCTCCAATCGCGTTCGCGTTGTTCATGAAACTCCCGCCCTGCGGCCATGAAGTCGGGGCTGAACAGAGCCAGGATGGGGGTCAGGTCGCCAATGGTGGCCTGCGCCACCGGGCGCAACACCAGGGTGTTGCCTACACGCTCGATGTCAATGTCCTGTGCGCCCTCAACAAAAGCCAGCTCTTTGGGGATGCGCACGGCCAGCGAATTGCCGCTCTTGAAAACTCGGGTCAACATAGGCTTACCTCCTGGGATCGCAAAGTATATACAGGATATACAAATAAAGCATGGAACTACCCGGCTGATAGCGCTGGCCCTGCCCAACCCCGCTGACTAAAATCAGGCCCTCACCGCCCGAAAGCCCCCGCCCCATGTCGCGCCAACTGTTTGTCACCACCGCCCTGCCCTACGCCAACGGCACCTTCCACATCGGCCATATCATGGAGTACATCCAGGCCGACATCTGGGTGCGGTTCCAGCGCATGCAGGGCCACGCGGTGCACTTTGTCTGCGCTGACGATGCGCACGGCGCGCCGATCATGATCGCGGCGCAAAAGGCCGGCAAGACACCGCAGCAGTTTGTGGCCGACATTGCCGCCGGCCGCAAGCCTTACTTGGACGGCTTCCACATCGCCTTTGACAACTGGCACTCCACCGACGGCGCCGAGAACCACGAGCTGGCGCAGGCCATTTACCGCAGCCTCAAGGCCAACGGCCTGATTGCCACCCGCACCATTGCCCAGTTTTTTGACCCCGAACGCGGCATGTTTCTGCCCGACCGCTTCATCAAGGGCGAATGCCCCAAGTGCGGCGCCAAAGACCAGTACGGTGACAACTGCGAGTCCTGCGGCGCGGTCTACAGCCCCACCGAGCTCAAAAACCCCTACTCGGCCCTGTCGGGCGCCACGCCGGTGCTGCGCGACTCGGAGCACTATTTCTTCCAGCTGTCCGACCCCCGCTGCGCCGCCTTTCTCGAGGCCTGGACCCAGGGCAGCAACGCCCGCGGCGTGCCGCACCTGCAACCCGAGGTGTTCAACAAAATCAAGGAATGGCTGCTGCCCAAAGAAGACGGCCAGCGTGACCTGGGCGACTGGGACATCAGCCGCGATGCGCCCTACTTCGGCATTGAGATCCCCGATGCGCCGGGTAAATACTTTTACGTCTGGCTCGACGCGCCCATCGGCTACCTGGCCTCGCTCAAAAACCTGTTTGTGCGCCGGGCCGGCGACGCAGCCCTGGGCGCGAAGCAGTTTGACGCCTTTCTGGCCGACCCGGCCACCGAGCAGGTGCACTTCATTGGCAAGGACATCATCACCTTCCACACCCTGTTCTGGCCGGCCATGCTGCATTTCAGTGGCCGCAAGGTGCCTGATGCCATCAACGTGCACGGCTTTCTGACCGTCAACAGCGAAAAAATGAGCAAGAGCCGCGGTACCGGCCTGGACCCGCTCAAATACCTGAGCCTGGGCATGAACCCCGAGTGGCTGCGCTACTACCTGGCGGCCAAGCTCAACGGCCGCAATGAAGACGTCGAGTTCAACCCCGAAGACTTCATGGCACGGGTCAACAGCGACCTGATCGGCAAATACGTCAATATTGCCAGCCGGGCAGCCGGCTTCATTGCCAAGCGCTTTGACGGCGCGCTGGGTGAGGTGTCCGCCGACGGGCAGGCGCTGCTGCACGTTCTGCGCGGCGCGCAGGAGACCATCGCCCAGTTGTATGAGAACCGCGACACGGCACGCGCTCTGCGCGACACCATGCTGCTGGCCGACCGCGTCAACGAATATGTGGATGCCAACAAACCCTGGGAACTGGCCAAACAGGCGGCCATGGAAGCGCGGCTGCAAGACGTCTGCACCGTTTGCATCGAAGCCTTCCGCGTGCTGTCGGTCTACCTGAAGCCCGTGCTGCCGACGCTGGCGGCCCAAGTCGAGGCGCTGCTGGGCGTGGCGCCTTTGACCCTGGCGGATGCCGCCTTGGCACTGGGCGCCGGCCACCGCATCGGCAGCTACCAGCACCTGATGCAGCGCGTTGACATCAAGCAGCTTGAGGCATTGTTTGAGGCTCCAGCCACCGTGGATACTGGGGTTTTAGCTATTGAATCTGCAGCACCGGGTGGCGAGGACATCGCTGACACCATCGGCATCGACGACTTTACCAAGGTGGACCTGCGCATCGCCAAAATCGTGCAGTGCGAAGCAGTGGAGGGCTCCAGCAAGCTGCTGCGCCTCACCTTGGATGCCGGCGAGACCGACGCCGCCGGCCAGCCCCGGCTGCGCAACGTGTTCAGCGGCATTGCCAGCGCCTACCGGCCCGAGCAGCTGACCGGGCAGCTGACGGTGCTGGTGGCCAACCTGGCGCCGCGCAAAATGAAGTTCGGCGTGTCCGAGGGCATGGTGCTGGCCGCCAGCCACGGCAACGAAAAAGCCCACCCGGGCATCTTTATCCTCAACCCCGGGCCGGGGGCCACGCCCGGCTTGCGGGTGCGTTAGCCCCCCACCCAACTTTCAGACTGCGAGATCACCATGATTCCCTGGATCCGCGGCTGGACAGACATAGAACGCACCAGCCAGGCGAACAACCGGCTGGGTGTGACCCTGACCTTTGTGGCCGGCGCCACCAATGCCGGCGGCTTTCTGGCCGTGGGCCAATACACATCGCACATGACCGGCGTGGTGTCGAGCATTGCAGACGCTTTGGTGCTGGGCCATGTGGTGCTGGCGCTGGGCAGTTTGAGCATGCTTCTGGCTTTTCTGGGCGGCGCCATATGCACCGCCGTGCTGGTGAACTGGGGCCTGCGTCGCGCCCTGCGCAGCGCCTATGGCCTGCCCCTGTTGCTCGAATCCCTGCTGCTGCTGATCTTCGGCCTGTTTGGCGGCGCCATCAACCTGGCGGGGGCCATTTTTGTGCCCCTGACCGTGCTGCTGCTGTGCTTCATCATGGGGCTGCAAAATGCCGTCATCACCAAGATCTCACACGCCGAAATCCGCACCACCCACGTGACCGGGCTGTTGACCGACTTTGGCATCGAGTTGGGCAAGCTGCTGTACGTCAATGGCAGTCACGACCCGAACCCGGTGCTGGCCAACCGACACAAGCTGGCGTTGCAGGGCAAGCTGATCGCCAGCTTTTTGGTGGGCGGTTTGGTCGGGGCCATGGGCTTCAAGCAGGCCGGTTTCATCATGTCCTTGCCGCTGGCCCTGGTCCTGCTGGCGCTGGTACTGCGCCCAATCTGGACCGACCTGCGGCGGCACCTGCAGCCCATTTGACGCCAGTCACGGACCATAGCAGTAGCGGAATCCAGCACCGCTTGGCAGGCCGTTAAAATAAGCCGAAAGGCCACACCCATGAGTTTCTTCTACCGCACCCCCTACCAATCTGAAGTCACCCGCTTCATCGACTCGCTCAAGGCGAAAGACCCCAAGCTCGAAGGCAGACAGCGTCAAGGCCGCGAGCTGCTGTGGGACAAGGTGGTGGATCGCGGCGCGCAGGGTGAGTACCGCGAGGCTGGCGTGGCACAAAAGCCTTACGTCTACCAGACCGACAGAACCCAGGGCTGAGCATGGCCGAAGTGGCCGCCATGCCGGAGGTGGTCGACAACGTTGCGGTAGCACGCCTGTATGGCGAGCCGCTGTTCGCCATGCCGCAAGACCTGTACATCCCGCCCGATGCGCTGGAGGTGTTTCTGGAGGCCTTCGAAGGCCCGCTGGACCTTCTGCTCTACCTGATCCGCAAGCAAAACTTCAACATCCTCGATATTCCCATGGCCGGGGTGACCCGCCAGTACCTGAGCTATGTGGAAGAAATCCGTGGCCGCAACCTGGAGCTAGCCGCCGAATACCTGCTGATGGCCGCCATGCTGATCGAGATCAAATCACGCATGCTGTTGCCGCCGCGCAAGGTGG
>JBIKZZ010000140.1:0-8387 GCA_044354435.1 Rhodoferax sp.
AAAAACGCCAATACTTTCCAACGCTACACGCAGGGCATTCGTCTATTTTTCAACGAAAACGACAAAGTTGATATATCCCCAAGGGGCAGTCCCTTGGGCTAAAGCCGCCTTGTTCAGCTCGCCGGGCGGGTCAGATGGAGCGCCTCAGGCCCCTGACCGGTAAGCGATGTCCAGGGTGATGCTGCCCACCACCCGAGACACACAGACGCAAATGCGTTGGTTTTGCTGGTGCTCGTGGGTGCTCAAAAAGACATCGCGGTGGTCGATCACGCCGTCGAGCGCCAGCACATCCAGCGCGCACAGACCACATTCGCCACGCCGGCAATTGGACAGGGCGCTGACCCCGGCCAACTCCAGGGCGTCAAGCAGGCTCTCGTTAGCGGCGACGGTGATGTCAATGCCCTGGCGTGGGACCTTCAGCCCAAAGGGCTGCGGCGCTAAATGACCGCTGCTGCCAAAGGTCTCAAAGCGCAGGTCGTGCGCTGGCCGCCCGGCACTGGCCCAGGCCAGGCGTGCCGCCTCTAACATTGGTGCGGGGCCGCACACATACAGTTGCCCCCCTGCCGGCAGCGCCGCGATCTCACCGGTAAGGTCGATGCGTTCACCGCGCTCGTCCACCACTTGGGTCAGTCGATCGCCCAGCGCAGCGCGCAGCACGTCGCCATAGGCCAGCTCGCTTGCCGTGCGGGCGCCTTGTACCAGCCGTACCGGGGCGCCACGTTTGGCAAGGGTTTGCGCCATCAACACCAGAGGTGTGATGCCGATGCCGCCGGCCAGCAGCAGGTAGCCGGGTGCTGCAAGGCTCAGCGGGAAAAAATTGCGCGGCGCACTGATGCGCAACAGGTCACCCGGCGCGAGCCGCCACATCGCCAGCGAGCCGCCTCGCCCCAGTGGCAGTTGCTTGACGGCAATCCGGTACAGACCATCATCGTCCTGCCCGATCAAGGAGTAAGAGCGGGTGTGTGGCTGGCCGTTGATCAGCAGTTCGACCTGCAGATGGCTGCCCGCAGCGTAGGGCAGGCTGGGGCTGGTTGTCGCCAGGGTGAACTCTCGCACGCTGGGCGTGACATCACGGGTGGCCAAGACCGAGGCCTCGGTCCAGACGATGGCGCTGCTCATCAGCGTGGCTTTCGGATCAGCCGTACGCCTGGCAGTTGGTCTTGGCGCGGGCTTTGCACGACCTCGCGCAGGTTGCGTTGCGCCAGCCGCGAGTGTTCGCGCATGATGGCTTCGGCCCGGGAACCTTCGCCCTGCGTGATGGCGTCCAGCACCTGGCGGTGCTGGTCCTGCGCCACCACCAGCATGTCGCGCGCGGCGGTGGAGTTGGCCTGCGCCACCACAAAGCCAGAGGGTGAGGCAAAAGGGAGGCTCATCACGCGCTCTAACTGGCGCGCAATCACCGTGCTGCCGGACATCTCTGACAGCAGAGCGTGGAATTGTTCGTTCAAGGCCACATAGCGCGAGAAAGCCTGGTCATCGAGCGTGGGTGACTTTAAAAATTGGTCAATCGCGTCCAGACAGGCTCGCGCTTCGGCCAGCACCACGGGGGGGGCGCCACGTTCCGCCGCCAGTCTGGCGGACAGGCCCTCCAGCGTGCCACGCAGCTCGATCGCCTCTGACACATCGCGCTCGCTGAAAGTCTTGATGGCGTAGCCGCCGGACGGCAGTGCCTCTAACAGGCCTTCTTGTTCAAGCCGCATCAGCGCCGCGCGCACCGGCGTGCGCGAAGCGCCCAGGCGTTGCACCACCGCCAGCTCAGTAATGCGGCTGCCACCGGCCAGCTCGCCAGACAGGATCAGCTCACGCAGCTGCAGCAGTGCCCGCACCTGTACGCTGTCTGAACTGGTTTGCAGAGGCAATTCGGCCGCTAGCCCTTTAACAGCGTCATTGTTTGCTATTGATTTAGTAGTAGGTATCATGGTGTCGGTTCTCAGGCAGCCGCGCGGATTGGCACCACGGTGCGGGCGGGCTGTTCCCGCGCCACCAGCCCATCGATCAGCCGCCTCGCCCAAACTGCGCCTGCGTCAATGTTAAGGTTGTAAAAGGCGCGTTCGGGGCGCTCGACCATGGCGCGTTGTTGGGCTTCCAAAATCAGCTCGTCTTCGCGGAAGATTTTGGCCACGCCCTCTCGCAGCTGGTGTGTCAGGCCTTGTTCGCCCAGACGGTAATTGCGGGCAAAGGCCCAAAAATAGTGGCAGCTGCCGTCCGTCTCGGGAGTGATGGTGTTGAGCACCATGCCGTTGACGCCGCGGCTGCGGTCGCTTAGGCGCGCATCGCCCGTATTGCCGCCCGGGGGGAAGGCGCCCGTGCCGGCCTCGGCCACGCCAACATCGATGCTGACGGTGCAGGGCGCTTCAAAGCGGATGATTTGCCAGCGGTCGACCGGGCCCTGGTAGCCACGCGCCTGACGAATCTGCCCGGCCCAGAAGGGCGGTGCGTCTATGCCAGACATCCAGCGCGTGACAGTAGCGCTGCGGTCCCCATGGGTGGCCACAAAAGGGGCCTCGGCCACGGCCTGCTGGCCAATGCTGGAGCCATGCACAAAGGTCTCGTGCGTCAGGTCCATCAGGTTGTCGATGACCAGGCGGTAGTCGCATTGCACGGTAATGAGTTTGCCGTCGCCAGCCCAGGCCGGGTCGTCGTTCCAGTGCATGTCGGGCACCAGTGCCGGGTCGGCCTTGGCCGGGTCACCGGGCCAGATCCAGACAAAGCGGTGTTTCTCCACCACCGGGTAGCTGCGCACGCAGGCCGTGGGGTTGATCGTCTCCTGGCTGGGCATGTGGGTGCAGCGTCCCTGTGCGTTGAAGACCAGGCCGTGGTAACCGCAGGTGACTTCGTCGCCATGCAGGCGGCCCAGGGAGAGAGGTAGCAGCCGGTGCCAGCAGGCGTCTTCCAGAACGGCCACGCTGCCATCGGTCTTGCGAAACATCACCACCTTTTGTTTGCAGATGGTGCGTGCCAAAAGCTGTTGCACGACCTCTACGTCGTAAGCGGCTGCATACCAGGCGTTCAGGGGAAAAGCAGAAGGATTGGACATAATGAATACTCATTGTATACATTTAAGTAAAAATTAGCCCTTAATTTCAAAGAAAAAGCTAAAAACTCGACCTAAGCCGCGTGGAATGTATCCCTTAAAATAAAGACTCGGCGCGTCAGCTGCTTCGCCCCATTCACTCCTGGAGACCTCAATGACCCCCACTCTTCCCGCCCACTATGACCACGTGGGCAGCTTTTTGCGTCCCCTGGCCCTGCTTGAAGCCCGCGAGCAAGAGGCCAAAGGCCAGATCACCGCCGCCGCACTGCGGCTGGTGGAGGACCAGGCCATCAGCGACATCGTCAAGTTCCAGCAGGATGTGGGCCTGAAAAGCATCACCGACGGCGAGTTTCGCCGCACCTATTTTCATATTGACTTTCTGGAGCAGCTCGGCGGCGTCAAGACCGACATCCCGATGACCATCCAAAAGCCGGACGGTACGCTGGAACTGGCCCCGCCCGTGATGCGGGTGGTGGACAAGGTGCGCCACGTCAAGGACATCCAGTTGGCTGACTACCAGTACCTGGCCAGCCAGGTAGCAGCTGGCCACACGCCCAAAGTGACGATTCCTTCGCCCACCATGCTGCACTTTCGCGGTGGTCGCGCCGGTATCAGCCGTGAGCACTACCCCGAGCTTGACCCGGTTTTTTATGACGACGTGGCCAAGGCCTATGGCGACGAGTTGCGCAGCCTGGCCGCCGCCGGTTGCACCTATGTGCAAATCGACGACACCAACCTGGCCTACCTGTGTGACGACAAAATGCGCGAAGCTGCACGCCAGCGTGGCGATGACCCCAATGAGCTGCCCCACCGCTACGCTGCCTTCATCAACAAGGTGGTGGCGCAGAAGCCGCCTGGCATGTTGCTGGCCATGCACCTGTGCCGGGGTAACTTCAAGAGCACGCACGCCGCCAGCGGCAACTATGAGCCCGTGGCCGAGGCGCTGCTGAGCGAGATGAACCTGGACGCCTACTTTATGGAGTACGACGACGACCGCAGCGGCGACTTCAAACCGCTGCGCTTTTTGCCCAAAGGCAAGACCGTGGTGCTGGGCTTGGTCACCACCAAGTTCGACCAGATGGAAAGCAAGGACGACCTCAAGCGCCGTATCGACGAGGCCGCGCGCTACGCCCCAATGGAGCAGTTGGCGCTGTCACCGCAATGCGGCTTTTCCAGCACCGTGCACGGCAATAACATTGCGGTGGAAGCCCAGCGCAACAAGCTGCGGCTGGTGATTGAGACGGCACGCGAAGTTTGGGGCGACTGAGGGCTGGGCAAAATCTCAAACAGAACCCGACGCCACAGCGCCGCGATCAGGTCGACCGCCAGCTCGGCGATGCCGTCGAGTTGTTTCAGACCGGTCGCTGCAGCTGAAAGACCGGCCGGCGCGCGCCTACTGTCAGGCCGCGGGCATTGACCAGCGCCGGCGCACGCCAGGCCGCCAGCTCGGCCCGCTGTGCCTCGTCCAACCAACCCAGCTGGTCCATCACCTCGACACTGGCCGCAAACAAGGCCGGCTTGTTGCCGTCAATCACCTTGATGGCAAAGGCCTCGCCCCGGCTTTTGCTGCCTACCACCTGCACACCGTCGGCGCCCACCTTGCTGACCCAGTCGCCGCGCCCGGCCTGCATGAAGGCCAGGTCATTGCGCTTTGTGCCCGACACCAAATCGGGGTGTGCGGTCATGGCCGCGCTCAGGGCGGCAAAGCTCTGGCCAAACTCGGCGTCACGCGCACCACTGGCCAGCCGGGCGTAGCCGTAGGCCAGACGGTCCAAGGGCAGCGCGTAATTGGGCGCCGAGCAGCCGTCCAGCCCCATCTTGAAGTCGTTGGCATCCATGCCGACAGCGCGCGCCACATCGCGCCGAATGGCCACTTGCAGTGGGTGGCCTGCGTCGATGTAATCGTCCAGGCTCAGGCCGTGCTGCACGCAGTAGGCCAAAAACCCGGCGTGCTTGCCGCTGCAGTTGTTGTGCCGCTCGTCAAACTGCAGCCCGGCTGGCGGGGACTGGTCGAGCAGCGTGAACAGCCCGGGCACATGGCAGCCGCAGCGCAGCGCCTTGTAAGTCAGGCCGGTCTTCTCCAGCATGGTTTGGGTCTGGGCCACGTGCATGTCTTCGCCGTTGTGGCTGGCGCACAGCATGGCCAGTTGCTGCGGGCCAAAGCCAAATTGGGCTGCGCCACCGGCCTCCATGAAGGGCAATGCCTGCAGCGCCTTGAGGGTGGAGCGCGAAAAGGTCAGCCAATGCGGGTCACCGGCTTGCGCCAGCAACTGGCCGCGCGTGTTGACAACTGCCACAGCACCCAGGTGCAGGCATTCGGGCGTGCCGCCACGGCTGAGTTCGATCAGGGGGACAAGGTTCATGCGGCGCTCCAGCGGGTTGGTGATGCGTCCTATTGTCGGGCTGGCGCGGCGGGCCTTCTGTGTGGGCCTGCCACCGGGCGCTGTCTATACTCAAAGCCATGTCCTTCACGCTCTCGCCCACCCAGATCGCCAGCTACCAGCAGGATGGCTTTCTGGTGTTGCCGGGCTTCAAACCGGCGGCTGAGTTGCTTACATTACGCGCCCGGGCGGAGGAGATCGTGGCGGCGTTTGAGCCGGGCGAGCGAGTCAGTATCTTCAGTACACACGAACAGCGCCGCACGGCTGACGCCTACTTTTTGGGCTCGGGCGACCAGATCCGCTGCTTTTTTGAGGAAGAAGCCTTTGACGCCGCTGGCCAGCTGCGCCAAGCCAAGGCGCTGTCCATCAACAAGATCGGCCACGCCCTGCATGACCGGGACGCGGTGTTTGACGCCTTTTCGCACGGCCCGGCGCTGGCCGGCGTGGCAGCCGGGCTTGGGCTGGCGCAACCGCAGTTGTGGCAGTCGATGTACATCTTCAAGCAGCCCGGCATTGGCGGCGAGGTGGGCTGGCACCAGGACGCCACGTTTTTCGAGACCACGCCGCACAGCGTCACCACCTTTTGGTTTGCGCTGGAAGACGCCACGCTGAGCAACGGCTGCCTGTGGGTGGCGCCCGGCGCGCACCGTGGCCCGCTGCGCCAGCGCTTTGTGCGCCAAGGCGACGTGGTGTGCATGGACACTTTGGACGATACGCCCTGGCCGAGTGGCGTTCAGGCGCAGCCGCTAGAAGTAGCTGCTGGCACGCTGGTGGTGTTTCACGGCCTGCTGCCGCACTACAGCGCCCCCAACCGGTCCCCACAGTCACGAC
The DNA here is from genome assembly GCA_044354435.1 of Rhodoferax sp. Taxonomy (GTDB): domain Bacteria; phylum Pseudomonadota; class Gammaproteobacteria; order Burkholderiales; family Burkholderiaceae_C; genus Rhodoferax. Next base: position 6,247 of record JBIKZZ010000140.1, read on the forward strand.
ACGCCTATACCCTGCACGTGACCGACGGGCAGGCCACGTATGCGGCGCACAACTGGCTGCAACGCGAGGGCCGCCTGCCGCTGCGCGGCTTTGTTTGATATGCACGACGCCTTCAAGTCACAACTCTGCCTGCCCCTAACCGCGCCTCTGGTCAGCGCACTCGCCCGGATGACCGCGGCCATTGGCAGCGCGGACTGGTTTGATGCCGTGCTCAACCTGCTGGGCACGGTGTGCGCCATCGATTCTGGCGGCGCGATGGTCTACTACCGTGAGCAGCGCCCACGGCGTATCCTGCACCGGTTCGACCCCTCAGAGCGGGCGCTGCCTGAGGACGCCTACCTGTCTGGCCCCTATGTGCTGGACCCGCATTACCAGCTGTTTGCAGCCGGTGCGCCCAGCGGTGTTCACCGGCTCGCGGATATTGCGCCCGACGATTTTTTTCAGAGCGAGTACTACCGGGTGTTCTATTCGCAAATCGGGTTGTCGGATTCGATCGAACTGCTGTGGCGCATCGACGCGGACAGTGCGCTCAATATCTTCATCGAGCGCAGCATCCGCCACCCGAAGTTCCAGGATGGCGACACGGTGGCGATCAACACCCTGTTGCCGGTGATCTTTGCTTCTGCCGCGCGCCACCATGAGCTCACCGCCGCCGCCTCGCGGCGAGACACCGACAACTTGACCCACCGCAAAGTGCAGGCCACGATCGAGAACTTTGCCAGCTCGCTGCTGACACAGCGGGAGCGTCAAGTGTTGTTTTACCTGATCAGCGGCTACTCGTCGGCGCTCACGGCGCAGCGGCTTGCCACCACCGAGGGCACCATCAAGATCCACCGCCGGAACATCTACCGCAAGCTCGACATTGGTTCGCAGGCGGAACTGTTCTCGCTGTTCATCAACTGCATCCAGTTTGCTTTGCCCGAGGCGCCGGTTGACCCGCTGCAGACCTACCAGTCGGCACCCCATGCGGCACGCACGCTCTCACTGCTTGGCGTGGCGCCGGCCTGAGTGAGCAGCCATCTTCAGGGGCGCGGCGGGATGTAGACCCCACCCTGGTTGTCATGCAGCCAAGGCGCGATGTCCATGTCTCGGTCCAGCGGGGACATGGGGCGCGGCACTTGGGTGAATGGCAATGCGGCGTAATTGACGGTGCACAAAGCGCCGCTGTCGCACACGATGACTTGGCCTGCAATGGGCTCGAAGGCCGCACGGAAGTGCTGCATGGATTTCAAGGCCACCACGTCCTTGCGTGAGGGATCGATCCCGAAGGCCAGGAACTGCTGAAGATCAAGGATCTGGGCCCGCACCGTCACCACCAGAATCTCGATGCCCTCCACCATCACAACGGCCAGAGGCCCCCAGGACCGCTGCAGTCCGCCGATCATGGCGCCACTGCCTGTGTAGTTGCCGTGGGCATTGAGCGACACCAGGGTGCCCGTCAGCGCGAGAGGCGTGCCACCAACACCCGGATCGGTCTTGCCGCCAAGCTCGATGCGGACGGTGTCGCCCGGCGCATGGCCTTGCAACTGCTGCACGGTTTGGGCGTCGACCATGGGCCCGAAACAGGCGTTTTGCAAGCCGGCGTCCAGCATGGCCTTGAGCAGGTTGGTTGAGTCGCCATAGGTACCGCCGCCCGGGTTGTCGGCATAGTCGGCGACGATGATTGGGCCGCGACCCTCCGGGCGGTAGGCCTTGCAGATCGCTGCTGCCTGCGCCACGGTATGAAACTGGTTGATGGCGTCGTGGCGGCGAGCCCAGATGTCGTCGGCCAGCTCACTGGCGAAGGCTGCGTGGCGGGCCATGTCGCCTTGCGCGGTCACGGTCACGCTCGTGCCCACCTCGGGGATATTGGCATGCGGGAACGCGCCGTTGATGCTGACAGCAAACACGTCGGCTTGCTGCTCATAGGCCCGCGCCCGTGCCAACCGGTCGACCATAGGCCCGATGTCGGTGCGCCCGCCGTTGGCCTCTTCCAGCATGGGGCGGGTCACGCGCAGGGTGACCGGGTGGATCTCGCCTTGCATCGTGCGCTGCAGGATGTCGGCGGCATGCCGCGCTGCGAGGCGCATGTCGGTGTGCGGGTAGGTCTTGAATGACACGATGATCTGGGCCAGATCGCACATGGCGCGGCTGACATTGGC
>JBIKZZ010000141.1:0-8338 GCA_044354435.1 Rhodoferax sp.
CCACTACATAAAAACTCAAACAACAGCGCTAAGTACTTGATTTTGCTAGGGTCGAGGGGTCAAAAACCCGGGAAAACGGGATTTGGTGTCGAACTCGGGGGCGCTGGAGGTGTGGAGTGTGGTTCAGTCCTGCCCGGAGCCCGGCTTGGCCCTGCTGAGCATGGGCAAGCGCGACATCTCTTATGACCTTGAAATGCCGGTGCCGGTTTGGCGTGCTGAAGCTGGGCGCGATGGGCAGGGCGGCCAGGGTAGGGTAGAAGCTGTGCCCGGCCACTGGACCATCACCGCCCTGAACGACCAGCACGCCTACCTGAAATACGACCCGACCAGCCCCTCCGCGCAACAGCCGAAGGTGGGCCAGCTGGTCGGCAGTGGCGTTTCACACCCTTGCACCACCTTTGACAAATGGCGCTGGATGCCGGTGGTGGATGACGACTACCGGGTGGTGGACGCGGTATCGATTCATTTTTAGGCCGGGGAGATCCGTTAGGGGGATGTGACCAACAAGTTACGCGCAACCTGAAAGTGCATTCAAAACCAAGTCGACAAGTTACCTCTTGCAGCCGATAACTAGGGTTCTGCCAAGCAAAACATCGAGGCTATTGATCATGTCAACATATTTCTCATTGTATCGATCTATTGTTTTGTACTTTTTGATTTCTGTGCGTTTTGTTATCGCATAGAAGAACTTGATTGGCAGATATAAAAATAGCAACCAAAACATAGATGTTCCTTGCTTTTTATCGATGGATACACGTATATCCTTGAAGCCTGCATCGACAAGCGAGTGAATTAAAAAATACATTCCAATAGGATTGATATGCCCGCCAGCGCTATGCAGTTCTGACTCATTGAAATGCAATGGTCCAAAAAGGTTGTAAAAGCCAATCACCAAGAAGCGGATCCTAGACTTCAAATTTAATATATTCGGCGTTGTCAGGACAAACACGCCATCTTTTTTCAAAACCCGATGCACTTCCCTTAATGTCTCCCGGTAATGCTCCAAGTGTTCAAGTACTTCGGTACAAGTCACAAGGTCATAATGAGCTTCGTGGTACGGCAATTTATCTATATTCAAATCGACAACGCTGACCTTGACACCATTTAACTGCATTAATTCATCGGTGTAATCGCAAGCATCTGAAGTTACATTGAGCCGGCTCCGAAAAAGTTCAATGAGGTCCCCATGTCCAGATCCTATATCTAAGTGTTTAACGGAGTCTGGCAGGATAAAACGGTTCGCCATCACCAAGGCCGCTTGCATTATTTTGTTTGTACTCAGAGCCATTGATGTTTGCAGTTGAACAATTTGATGAGAAGAGGATAACCCAAAACTGAGGCCCTGCAACTGGCACTCACACCAAAAACTGGCCTGCACGGATTCATTGTCAGTGTGTTGGGTTCAAGCTCTCGGTGCCCCGTCTTTCTTTTTTACAAACTCGTCCAGAGGCGCCTGCAGTCGCGTCGCACGCGTCACGATCCCTCCCCGCCTGCCAATCTCGATAGAACCATAGCGCTGCTTGAAACAGTCAGGCAAGCTCCGATCGCCCGGCACCGATAACCAAAGCCGTAGCAGGTGGCGCTTCTTGTCCGGCTCAGGCCAGTCGACAAAGGCGGTACGGTCATGCAACTGGGCGTGGTTGTAGACGAACTGCATGTCACCGGGTTGCAGTTGCATCCCAAAGTGCAGTTCGGGGTCGTTGGCCAGCGCATCGAACATATCCAGGGCCTCGATGTGCGTGAGTGTGAGCCGCATCGCATCTTCGAACCTTTGTGCGCTGTCAATGTACTGGCGCTGGTAGAACACCGTCAGGCGGCCCGCATACCAGGACAGCGGCGGAATCGTCAGCCAGGGCAGGGCGCCGTTAGGCACTTCGCCGCGGCGGTCGGTGGCGATCGGGTCGAACAGTTTGACCAGCAAGTCGGGGCGCAGTTTCAGCATGCGGTTGTAGATGGTCTCGACGCTAACCAGCAGAGAGCGGCCGCCTGACTTGGCCTCGCGAAGGCACAACAGGCCGACCACGTCCGCGCTGTCGGTGTGAAAGGTTTGACGTTCCGCGGTTTGGTAAACGCGGGTGTTGGGGTCTTTAGAGGACGCACCGAGGTCCCGCACATGGCCCAGGATGTGACCGGCCGCGTTTTGCGAGCGCGCGCTGCCCAGATGCGCGCCGATGCCGCAGAACACCGTGGCGGCAAATTGCTGGCTGTAGCCCGCCACAGGCAAGCCACGCAGCACCTCGATGCCGTTGCCATGCAGCAACTTGGTCTGCAGCGCTTTCAGGTGGCTGGCGAACGACGATAAGGGAAAATCAGCCGCGCTGATCTCACCGACGTCGCGGTTCAAGCTGAGGTAATGTCGCGCGGCATGCTCAAGGTCCGCAATCTCCGCAGCCGATAGCCGATACAGCCAGCGATCCTCATTCCGGGTCATGTCAAGACCTAGCCAGGCGGCAGGGCCGCTCAAGCTTTTGGGCAAAAGCAATAGGTCCATGGGTTGACGATTCATGTCTCAATCGCCCGCGTTTCGCCGTGGCGCATCAGCCAGACCCTCTCGCTTGGCAAGCCACGCGCCTTCAGGGCCTCGGCCAGATCGCGTGGTGGATGGTCAAAGGCCTCCTGGGTGAGTTTGAAGGTGCCCCAATGCACCCCAAACGCTTGCTTGGCATCCAAGTCCAGCATCAACTGCACCGCGTCGGCCGGATTGACATGCATCTTTTTCATAAAGTCGCGCGGCAGGTAGGCGCCGATCGGCAAGGCCAACAAGTCCACCGGTCCCAGGCGCTCACGAATGGCCTTGAAGTCGGCACTGTAGCCCGTGTCGCCAGGGAACATAAATCGCCACGCCTCCCATGCCTTGGGCTGACGCTCCACCATGTAGCCACCCCAGAGCGATGCGTTGGTGTCGAACGGCGTGCGACGACTCCAGTGCTGGGCCGGGGTGAAGTGGATGCGAATGGGATGAGCCAGTTTGTTGCCGTCTTTATCGCGGGTCAAATCGGCCTGGTCCCACCAATCCATTTCGGTCACGTTGGGAATGCCCCGCGCGTCAAACCAGGGCTTCAGGCCCAGGGGCACAAAGATGCGCGGCCTTTGACCGGCCGATAGCATTGCGGTCAATGTGGCATCGCACAGGTGGTCGTAATGGTTGTGCGAGATCAGCAGCACATCAATCGGCGGCAGAGTGTCACCCTTAAGCGGCGCAGGCACCATGCGCGGTGCGCCAAAGCGTCCATAGGGCCCGGCAAAATCGGCCAGCGTGGGGTCCATCAGGATATTGAGCCCACCCAATTGCAGCAGCACCGACACATGGCCGAGCCAAGTCACGGTGGGTTCTTGCTGGCGTTGTGCAATCCGAGCCTGGTCAACCGGCACGCTCCAGGCCTTGGAGAATGCGGCGTAGCCGCTCTCAGGCGGCGCCAGCGGTTTGAAGTCACCGCGCAGGGTGCGCCAGACCATCTCATACCAGGGAAAGTCGCCAATCACGACCGTTGGATCGCTGTTGGAGAAACCGGCTTGGCCGTGGGGTACAGATTTAGGTTGCGGGGTACGGTTGGTCGTCATTCTTGATCGTTTCAACAAGCAGTCAGTCTTTGCTAGGCCGGGCGGTACGGTGTCCGATTAAAAACCATTGGCCACAAAAAAGCCGTCTTGCGACGGCTTTTTTGCTTTTGCTGACAGCGCACCCCGTTCAAACGGCGAAGCCCCGGTTAGGAGGATTCGTGCGAAGCGCCTGAGTTCAGGCGGCTTTGGTGGCCAGGGCTTTCACCTTGGATGACAGGCGACTCTTGTCGCGAGCTGCCTTGTTTTTATGGAAAATGCCCTTGTCAGCCACGGTGTCCACCACGGCTTGCATCTTGCCAAAGGCCTCGGTGGCCTTGGTCTTGTCGCCAGCCAGCACGGCTTTCTCGACGTTCTTCACCGCGGTGCGGTATTGTGAGCGCAAAGAGGTGTTGGCGGCGTTGATCTTGATGTCCTGACGGACGCGTTTGCGGCCCGACGCGAGGCGCGGGTTCTTTTTCTTGGGTTTTCCAGATGCCATATAAATAGTTCCTTGTGTCTGAGGATGATGCCAGCAAAGCCCGCGATTCTAGCAGGGGCTACACTGAGTGGGTGAGCCTGTTCAAATCCGCGTCAACCGTTTCGCTGCTGACCCTGGCCTCCCGCATCACTGGGCTGGGGCGCGAGTTGCTCATGGCATCGATGTTCGGTGCGAGCGCCATGACCGACGCCTTCAACGTCGCTTTCCGCATCCCCAACCTGTTCCGGCGTCTGTTTGCCGAAGGCGCATTTAGCCAGGCTTTTGTGCCGGTGCTGGCGGCCAGCAAGCAACAGCATGGGGACGCCGCCACGCACCTGCTGGTAGACCGGGTGGCCACGCTGCTGGTCTGGGCCTTGCTGCTGACCAGTGTGCTGGGGGTGGCCGGTGCACCGATATTGGTGTGGGCCATGGCAAGTGGCTTGCAGCAGTCGCCGCAAGGATTTGAGGCGGCGGTATTCATGACGCGCTGGATGTTCCCCTATATTGCCTTCATGTCACTGGTGGCGCTGGCCGCTGGTGTCCTCAATACCTGGAAGCGCTTTGCCTTGCCGGCGGCTACGCCCGTGCTGCTGAATCTGGCGATGATTGGCGCGATGGTCTGGGGTTCCCCCTGGTTTGCCCGCCACGGGCTGGAACCGATTTATGCCCTGACCGCTGGCGTGATGCTGGGCGGTCTGCTGCAGCTGGGCGCACAGATTTGGGGCCTGAGCCGACTGGGCATGCTGCCCCGCATCGGCTTGAGCTGGTCGGCGTTGCGAATGTCCTGGGCCGACCCGGGTACCCGGCGCATCGCCAGCCTGATGGCACCGGCCCTGCTGGGTGTGAGCGTGGCGCAGATTTCGCTGCTGATCAACACCCAGATAGCCTCGCACTTGGCGCCCGGCAGCGTGAGCTGGCTCAGCTACGCCGACCGGCTGATGGAGTTCCCCACCGCGCTGCTGGGCGTGGCCCTGGGTGTGGTGCTGACGCCGCAGTTGGCGGCGGCGCGGGCCGCGCAGGATACAGGCCGCTACTCAGCCATGCTGGACTGGGGCTTGCGTCTGGTGCTGCTGCTGGGCTTGCCCAGCGCCGTGGCCTTGCTGACGTTCTCCAAACCGTTGGTAGCGGTGCTTTACCACTATGGCGCCTTTACCGATCGGGATGTGGCTCAGACCACCACTGCGCTGATGGGCTATGGCGTCGGCCTGCTTGGGCTGGTGGCGATCAAGGTGCTGGCGCCAGGCTTTTATGCCAGCCAAGACATTCGTACCCCGGTCAAGATCGCCGTGGCGGTATTGGTGATCACGCAATTGCTGAATCTGGCGCTGGTGCCGCTGCTGCAGCATGCTGGGTTGGCCCTGGCAATAGGGCTGGGTGCGCTGATCAATGCCCTTTGGCTGTTGCTGGGGCTGATGCGTCGTGGCAGTTACCGGCCATCGCCGGGCTGGGGCATGTTTATGCTGCGGGTGGTATTGGCCTCGGCGCTGCTCGCTGTTTTCTTGCTGCTGGCAGGCAGCGCGTTTGACTGGACCGCCATGCGTGCCCATAGTTTGCAGCGAATTAGCCTGATGGCCCTTGTGCTGCTTGGTTCTTCTGCTCTTTATTTCATAGCACTACGGATTTTGGGCATGAACCTGCGCCAGCTGCTGCAGCGTGAATAAAGCCCAAAACCCGACACCAGAAAAATAGCATTACAAAAATAGTTGACGTCGCCGCCGCGCGCCGGTACAAAGTCCCATGTCCATCCAATTTGATGTTCCGACTCCTTTGGCTTACTTTGCCACTCTGGTGCACAGTGACGCTGATTTCCCGCTGCTTGAAGCCGCTGCCTGCCTGGCGCAAGACGAGCACCCCGAGCTTGATATCCAGCAGGTTTTGGGAGAGGTGGATCAGCTGCTAGAACGCGTCAAGCGCCGGGTGCCTGGCGATGCGTCCGCGCTCCAACGCTTGCGCGCACTCAACCAGTTGTTTTACCGGGACCTGCGCTTCGGCGGTAATCTCAACGATTATTACGACCCCGAAAACAGTTACCTCAGCGCGGTACTGCGTAGCCGGCGCGGCATCCCCATCTCGCTGGCGGTTCTCTGGCTGGAGCTGGCACTCGGGCTGGGCTTGAACGCCAGTGGCGTGGCCTTTCCTGGGCATTTCATGCTCAAGGTCAGCCTGACCAAAGGGCAGGTCGTCATGGACCCACTTACCGGGGAGTCACTGAGCCGCGAAGACCTGAGCGAGCGGCTGGAGCCTTTTCGACGTCGCGGCTTCCAGCAAGATGATTTTGATGCGCCGATCGGCCTGTACCTGCAGCCCGCGCCCGCGCGCGACATCATTGCCCGGATGTTGCGCAATCTGAAGGAAATTCACCGGACGCAGGAAGACTGGGCTCGGCTGGTCCCGGTGCTGGACCGGCTGATTACCTTGCTGCCGCAGGCCTGGGGTGAGTACCGCGACCGCGGTTTGGCGCGGGCTGAGCAGGGTCAGACTGCCCTGGCGCTGGCTGATCTGGATGTGTATTTGTCACACGCAGATGATGGCCTGGACATCGACGCCGTTGCCGAACGCGCGCGCGAACTGCGCCACCGTTAGCTCACCACCACGGCGGCCGATGAGTCGCCCCGGGCGGCAATGGTGCCGATCACATACACCTGTTCCCCGGCGGCACGCAGGTGGCCAGCACAGGCTTCTGCATGGTCTGCACTGATTACCACCACCATACCGATGCCGTTATTGAAGGTTCGGTTCATCTCCAGGTCGTCAATGGCAGCAGTGCGTTGCAGCCAGGCAAACAGTTGACTTTGCGGCCAACTGCCTTTGACCAGGTGGGCCGCCAGACCGTCGGGCAGCACGCGTGGGATGTTTTCCAACAGACCGCCACCAGTGATATGTGCCAGTGCCTTGATGGGGTGGACCGCCAGCGCCGCGAGAACACTTTTGACATACAACCTTGTTGGCGCCATCACCGCTTGCCGGAAGGGCTGCCCGTCCAGGGTGGCCGGCAGCGCGTCGCCGGCCCGCTCAATGCATTTGCGAACCAGGCTGAAGCCGTTTGAGTGCACACCGCTGGAACCGAGGCCCAACACCAAGTCGCCTGGCTTCACGTCTTGCCCGGTGAGAATCTTCGATTTTTCGACAACGCCCACGGCGAAACCGGCCAGGTCGTACTCGCCCGCGGGGTACATGCCCGGCATTTCGGCGGTCTCACCGCCGATCAGCGCGCAGCCAGACTGCTCGCAGCCGTACGCAATGCCACCGACCACAGCGGCGGCCGTGTCCACATCTAGCTTGCCGCAAGCAAAATAATCCAGAAAAAACAGGGGCTCCGCCCCCTGCACCAGCACATCGTTCACGCTCATGGCCACCAAATCAATGCCGACGGTGTCGTGCATGGACCATTCAAAGGCGAGCTTGAGCTTGGTGCCTACGCCGTCGGTGCCGCTCACCAGCACGGGCTCACGGTAGCGCTTGGGCACTTCAAACAGGGCGCCAAAGCCGCCAATGCCGGCCAGCACGCCTTCGCGCATGGTCTTGCGGGCCAGCGGCTTGATGCGCTCAACCAGTGCGTCGCCCGCATCAATGTCAACGCCGGCCGCTTTGTAGGACAGGGGGGAGGAGGGAGGAGAAGTCGTCATGTCAGTGGCGGGGCCGATCCGAAGACACGGCCCGGTAGAATTGAGCTAGATTTTACGGGTTCGCCCCCGCTGCCCAACACCATGATCTTCACCCCCACCCAAAAAAGAGTCGCCGCCTGGGTCGGCATTGCGCTGGTGCTCGTATTGCCACTGTGGCTGCTGGCGCCGGTGCTGACCCCCTTTGTGGTCGCAGCGGTGCTGGCCTATGCCCTGACACCCCTGGTGGATTGGCTTGACGACGTGGGCCCTGGTCGTCTGCCGCGTGTCGTTGCGGTGGTGCTGGTGGAACTGCTGTTCATTGTGGCGATGCTGGGCATGGTGCTGTTGATCGTGCCAATTGTGGCCAAAGAACTGCCGCTGCTGCGCGAGCAGGTACCGGTGCTGCTGGAGCGGCTGAACAGCACTCTCAAGCCGGCGCTGGCGCAGGTTGGCATCCACTTTTCTATGGACGTGGCCAGCATCAAGGCCTACCTTATGGAGTACCTCAGCGGCAACTACGAGGATGCGCTGCGCTCCGTGATGGCCTCTGTCAAGCTGGGCGGTAGCCTGGCGTTTGCACTGATTGGCAATGCGATTCTGGTGCCAGTCGCCCTGTTTTACCTGCTGATGGACTGGCACCGTTTTGTCCAGCGTGCGCTTGAGTTTGTGCCGCCGCGCCTGCGCGGGAGCGTTGACGGCTTCACCAGAGAGGCCG
>JBIKZZ010000142.1:0-8337 GCA_044354435.1 Rhodoferax sp.
CTGAGATTTGGCTGCGTATGCAGGGGCAATACGACCTCTTTCAGGCGAAGAAAAAGGGTGGTCTGAAGGTTAAGAAAGCGAAGCGGCCTACGGTTGTTTCTGCCACGCCTGCATGAAGGTTTGAAGGCTTAAGAATGCTGCACCTTCGGTGCTGTTTGGGAGACGATGATGATGGTCAACCCAGCGAGTTGTCGCCGCTCATATACACAAAAACTTCCTCAAACAGCGCGCCGCGCAGCCTAAAAAAATTGCAGTTGTGCTTGACCAGTTTCTCGCCAGCGTGGGTGATGTTCTCCACCCGGAACCGGCTGGCGATGCGGTTGGGCCCATGCACCACATGGTCGAAGTCGCCATGCCAGACCTGCGCGTAGCGGGCGTTGAGCCGCTCAAACATGGCGCGGATCTCGGTGTCGCGGCCCTGGTACAGGGTGTTGTAAGTGGCAATGGTGAAGCAGGCATCGGGTGTGAAGCAGGCCAGGGTGGCGGCCAGGTCCATCCGGTCCACTGCCGCAAAGTAGCGCTCGGCCAGTTGGCTCGGGCTCCAGGTGTCAGTGCTTGTTGTCATGGTGTGCTTGGCGTACTGGGTTTGAAGCCGGCATCCTGCAACGCCCGGAAGGTGGCCAGGGCCTGCTGGTGCTGCAGGCGGTCGGGCGCTGACAGGGCCTGGCGCAGGCGATGTTCGGGTAGAAAGTGCCCGTGGTCCTGGCCCCGCACGCACAGCGCATGGGGCTGCACTGCTGCCGTTGGCCGCACATGGGCCGGTATGTAGCTGATGGCCAACCCAATGCGGCGGTCATCGGTGTCATTGGCGCCAGAGGCGTGCACCAGGTCGGTGTGGTGCAGAGACATCTCTCCCGCCTGCAGTGGCATGGCGCAACCTGTCTCGGCATCAAAGCGCTCGCTGATGCCCTGGCCGCGCCGGATCATGTTCATCGGCTCGGGCTTGTCATCATGGGCAATGCTGCCCCAGCGGTGGCTGCCGGGCAGGGCCCGCATGCAGCCTGCCGCCTCAGACGCGTCTGACAAGGCCACCCAGGCGGTCACATGCAGGTGCGGTGCCAGGTAAAAGTAGGTGCTGTCCTGGTGCCAGCGCACAAAGGCGGCACTCTGCGCCTCTTTCAGGAACAGAGTGCTGTGGTAAACCAGGATGTCAGGCCCGATCAGGTCCTCCACCGCGTCCAGGATGCGGGGGTGGTGCACGAGCTGGTCCGCCCAGTCGAACAGCAGGTAAGACTTGGATTTTTCGGGGAAGTCAATCGGCGCCCCCCGGGCCGCCTCCCAGGCTTCCAGCTCGGCCCGTGCGGCCTGGGCTTCGGCAGTGGACAACACCGGAACCGGGCAGACAAAACCGTCGCGCTCATAGGCGGCCACTTGTGCCGAGCTCAGGAGCTTGCTCATGGTTGGCCGGCCACCTGCTGTTGCGCAGCCGTCATCATGGCTTCGAGCATGTCCAGCCGTGGGTGCAGGGGTTTGGGGTAAGCCAGCCGGCTTTGGCGCAGGCCCAGGCCCAGCGCGGCTTCGGCCATCTTGTAGCTCAAGGGGCCAGGGTTGATGACCGGCACCGGCAAGCGCGCCTCTAGGTAGGCATGGGCCTGGTGCATGGTGGTAGAGCCCAGGATCAGCACCTCAGCGCCGTCGACCTCGATGGCCAGCCGGGCTGCTGCTTCGAGCAGCGGAAACACCGCGTCTTCCTTGCCCGACAACAGGCCCTGGTTATCGGGCGGCACCTCAATCGCCCGCACCGAGGCGCACTTGTGGTGCAGCCCCAGCTCGTCCAGCGCCTTTTTGTACAGCGGCTTCCAGCGGCTGGCCATCGTCAGGATGGAAAACCGGTCGCCCAGCATCAACGCGGTCAGCATGGACACCTTGCCGGGCCCGAACACCGGGATGTCCAGCACGCTGCGCAAGGCCGCCACGCCTGAGTCGCTCATGGTGTCGATGCACACCGCGGCGTAACCCTCGTCCTGCGCGCGGCAACCGGCCTCAAAGATGGACGCGTCAGCCAGCACAAAATCATGGTGGCTGGAGTAGTTGACCGGCCCGGCCTTGACGCAGCGGTAGTCAAACACCAACTCAGGGCCGAACTGCAGGCCCGCCAGTTGCTGCTGGCGCAGAAGGACGTTGTCAGCCGACATGGCGAAGGGGACGATGACCAGTATTTTTTTCATTCTGGGGGCGTTCGGTTGAATGGCGGTCAGACCGCGGCCAACTGGTCAAGTGGCTTCATCTGACCCAGTTCATCGTGCAGTTTGGCCTCAGCGTGCCAAAGGTCAAACCGGGTCTGCATGTCCAACCAAAGTTGGGCACCATTTCCCAGTAGCGTTCCCAAACGCAGCGCCATTTCGGCTGAGACGCCACTGCGTTCAGCCAACACAGCGTGCAACGTTTGGCGCGAAACACCCAGGTTGCGGGCAAACGCGCTCACCGACATGCCCGGCAAGCTGGGCAGCACATCTTCTCGCAGGATGGCTCCCGGATGGGTGGGACTACGTTGACGCATTTCCTACCTTTCCATCTGGTTAATTTTCAGTGGCATTTGCAGGCATGATCGGTGTTTTCATACCGCCACGGAGAGATCGATATGCCAGTGATTGCCATTACCTTGTTGCCAGGCTACGGCGCCGAGACCGAATCGCGCCTGGTGCAGCGCGTGGCGCTGGCCGCCCGCTCGGTGATTGCCGCGCCGGCTGCTGGCACCACCGTGATGGTGCACCACGCCAGCACCTACCAGCGGGACGGCCGGGTGGTGACCGCCGGTGGTGCTGCGCGGCCGGACGCCAGTGCGCTGGTGCGCCGCTTTTTGGACCACATGCAGGCGCGTGAGCTGACCCAGGCGCAGCAGTGCCTGGCGCCGGAGTTTGTGATGCGTTTCCCCGGCGGCGCCACGCTGCACCGGCTCGAAGACCTGGTGCATTGGGCAAAAACCCGCTACCAGCGCGTTGCCAAGGTGTTTGACCAGTTTGACGAGTGCTGGACCGACAGTGGCGCCGTGGTGTACTGCGCTGGCACGTTGGAAGGGGTCTGGCCTGACGGATCGGTCTTTGCGGGGGTGCGCTTCATTGACCGCTTTGTGCTGGTCGACGGGCTGATCCAGCAGCAAGACGTCTGGAACGACCTGGCCGAAGCCCGTCCTGCCGCGCCCTAAAGGGCTTGCCTCAGGCTTGGGCTGCGGTCCAGGCATCCAGAATCTCGCTGCCGGTGGCGGCCCACACACCCCGGTGCGCCATGATGTGTTTGAGCGCCTGTTCCAGCGCGCCGATGCGGTAGGGCTGGCCGATCACCCAGGGGTGCAATGAGATGGCCATGACGCGGCCGCCCTGAGTGGCCGACTCGCGGTACAGCAGGTCGAACTGGTCGCACAGCTGGTCGCGGAAGTCGTCTTCCGTGTGGTGGTTTTGCACCAGGATGGTGTGGTCGTCGATGTCGATCGGGTGCGGCATGGCGTGCAGGGTTTTGGCCGGCGTGTGCATGGGGTAGGGCATGTCGTCGTTGACCCAATCACACACATAGTCCAGCCCCGCCTCACCGAGCAGCGCCAGCGTGTTGGCCGACTCCGATTTGGCCGGCGACAGCCAGCCGCGCACCGGCTGGCCCGAGGCCTGGCGCAGAATGGTCAGCGTGCTGCTGATCAGCTTGGCCTCATCGTCAGGCGCCAGGCCGGCGTGGTGCAAGTGGTCCATGTCGAGCCCATTGGCAATTACCTCCCAGCCTTGCGCAGTGCAGGCCTGGATCAGGCTGGGGTAGCGCAGCGCCACTGCTGCGTTGACCGCTACCGAGGCGCGGATCTGGTGCTTGGCCAGCGCCTGCATGGTGCGAAAAATACCCACCCGGTTGCCGTAGTCGCGCAGGGTGTAGTGGCGCAGGTCTGGGTAGGCCGTCATCATGGCGCCCGGCGGCTTGAAGGGCACGCCCTTCATGTTCAGCGGAAACCACTCCAGCGCCGGCACCACCCAAAGCGCCACGCGGGCGCCGCCCGGCCACTGCACCGGTTTGCGCTTGGGCAGCATGGACCAGTCGTAGTGGCTGTGGTCCATCCCGTAGCGGCGCAGCGGGTACTCCAGGTGGGCGTCGGGCAGGCCCGCCTTGACGGTCTCGGGGGCGGCGCTCATGGGCTGTCTCCTGCGGGCTGCGCGGCGGCAGCAAAGGCGTCGAAATAATGGGTGTTGAAGTGCTGGGCAATCTCGCGCCCGGTGGCCAGCCAGACCTTGTCGTGGCTGGTGATGTAGGACAGCGCCTCTTCAAAGGCCGCCATGCGGTAGGGCTGACCCACCAGGTAGGGGTGTAGCGGAATGCACATCACCGTGCCGGATTGCTCACCCTCTTCATACAGCCGGTCAAACTGGCGTTTGAGGATATCGGCATAGCGCCGCGGCTGCACCAGGTTGACGTTGTAAACGATGGTGTCGTTCATCTCCAGCGAATAGGGCACGCTGGTTAGCCGGCCCTGGCGCACCTTGACCGGGCCGGGCTGGTCATCATGGAACAGGTCGCAGACATAGCTCAGGCCCATCTCGGCCACCAGGTCCAGCGTGCGCTCGGTGTAGGTCAGGGCTGGGGCCAGCCAGCCGTCGAGCTTTTGGCCGGTGTACTGGCGCACGGTGTCAATCGAGTCCTGGATGACGGCGCGTTCCTGCGCCTCGGTCATGCCCATCAGGTAGCGCGTGTTGTAAGTGCCGTGCGAGTAAAACTCCCAGCCGTTGTCGGCGCAGGCCTGGATCACCTCGGGGTGGTGCTGGCACATGGCCACATTGAGTGAGACGCTGCCGCGCATGTTGCAGCGCTGCATGGCCTCTAACATGCGCCAGAACCCGACCCGGTTGCCGTAGTCGCGGTAAGAGTAGTTCAGCACATCGGGCGCCGGCCTGGCCCAGGCGGCACGCGCCGGGTTTTTGGGCGGGTTGAGTTCATAGAACTCGACATTGGGTGCCACCCAGAACGCCACCCGGGCGCCGTCCGGCCATTCAATGCGCGGGCGGTTGTTGTAGGGCAGGTAGTCGTAAAAACCGGGGTCGCGCTTCACCGCCCAGCCCCCACCGCCGGGGCCACCTGCCGCAGTTGGGCCAGCGTGTCGTCTATGGACAGGACGTCAGCGTATTTGACGACCATGTCGTACAGGTTGGCGAAGTGCGGGCCTTCGTGCTTGTCGGCCACACACTCTTCGGGCACGATGGTGCGGTAGCTGCGCGACAGGCTGTCCACCACGGTGGCGCGTACGCAGCCCGAGGTGGAGCCGCCGGTGACCACCACGGTGTCCACCCCATGAAAGTTGAACACCGAGCCCAGGTTGGTCTCAAAAAAGGCCGAGGCCATGCGCTTGTTGATGACGATGTCGCGCTGGTGGTCGATCACCAGTCGGTCGTCAAACTCCGAGCGGCGGCTGCCGACCTTGATGTTCTGCAGCGAATCGGGGGTGTTGGTGCGGGTGCCCCAGACGCCACAGTCTTCGCCGGAGTCCATATAGGCTACATAGGTCCAGACCACCGGAAAGCCGTGGGCGCGAAACTCGGCCGCCAGCGTGTTCACATGCTCCAACTGGCGCGGGTCGGTCTCGTAGGCGGTGGCGAACTCTCCGACGCAGGTGTAGGCTTTTTGCAGGTCGATGTTGATCAGCGCGGGCTTGCGGCCAAAGCCGAATCGCTTGCGCGTGGGGTTGGCTTTGAACGCCTGGTAGAGCTGGCGGCTGGTCAGGTTGGAGTGCTCCATGGCCGGTGTCTTTCTGAAGAGTTGAAGGGGTTCACGCCTGGCGCAGGGCACCGGGGGAGGTCTTGGAAATCATGATGCATCACCCATATTGTTCTGTCAATAGAACAATTCAGCGGTCCCGCATCGTCCACTCCAGCAGCGCGTCGAACACTGGCCGCGCCGCCTCGGCCGACGGGTGGTTGGCGATGGCTACCAGCACATAGCGCTTACCGCTGGCACCATGCACATAGCCGGCCAGGGCGGTGACGTCACGCAGGCTGCCGGTCTTCAGGTGGGCGCTCCCGGCCAGGGTGCGGCGGTTGCGCAGCGTACCGTCAACGCCGTTGAGTGGCAGCGAGGCCATCAGGTCGGGCATCAGCGGTGAGCGGTAGGCCGTTTGCAGCATGCGGCCCAGACCCTGGGCAGTGATCAGAGTCCGGCGCGACAGGCCTGAGCCGTTGTCCAACACCGGCACATCCTCCGGCCCGATGCGCTCCAGCCACCAGCGGCGCAGCACGGCGCGTGAGGCCTCGTCGGTGGCGCGTGGGGTGCCGCCGGCCGCTGGGCGCTGGCCATTGGGTGCTGGTGATAGTGCAGGTGATGGTGCCGGCGCAGCCAGGCTTAGCGTTAAAAACAACTGCTGCGCCATCACGTTATTGCTGTATTTGTTGATGTCGCGGATGATCTCGGCCAGAGGCGCGGAGGTCAGCTCAAACACCGGTTCGGGCAGCAGGTCTGGCCCAGCCGTATTGCCATTGCCATTGGGCAGGGAAGGGACCCGGCCTTCGCGCACCTTGCCGCCCAGCTGGCCGCCCATCTCGCGCCACAGGCCCTCGATGGCTCGCAGGCCAAAGGTTTTGGGCTCCACGTAGGCCACCGACCAGGTTTTTTCGGCGCAGCTGGCCGGGTAGGTGCCCGCAAAGCGGATGCGGGCCGGGTTGGCGAAGTCGGCTTTCAGGGCGGCCCGGTAGTCGCCGCATTCGCCGTTGCTCAGCGGCACGCTGGCCTGCATGTCCACGCCGGCCAGGATCGGCTCAAAATGCACCTGGGCGGTGCGGATGCCGCGGTCGGGCACAAAGGTCATGCTGACCGACTTGAAGTTCAGCAGCAGCGCGTCTGGCGCGGCGTTGTAGGGCCGCAGCGGCTCGCCGTCAAAGCTGCCGGGGTCTGTCTCGGTGACGTCAAAGGCGCTGCGGTCGAGCACGATGTCGCCGGCAATTTGGCGCACACCCAGCCCCTGCACCCGTCGCAACAGCAGCCACAGCCGCTCGGTCACCAGCTTGGGGTCGCCCAGACCCCGGATGTACAGGTTGCCGTACAGGGTGCCGTCGCGTACCGCGCCTTCCAGATAGACCGGGGTGCGCCAACTGTAGGCGGGGCCAAGAAGGTCGAGCGCGGCGTAGGTAGTCACCAGTTTCATGACCGAGGCTGGGTTCATCTGCACACTGGCGCGATGGCTCAGGCGTGGTGCTTGCCGGCCTTCGGCGTCCACCACCAACAGCGTGACCGCATCGCGCGGCAGGTTGGCGCGCAGCAACGCGGCTTCCACGGCCGGCGGCAGGCTCTGGGCGGCGGTCAGGCCAGGCAGACTGCACAGGCCCAGTATGGTCAGCACGCGCCGCACCGATTGCATAGAAAATGGCATACAGGTCATGGAGCGGCCATTATCCTGCCACGGATAATGGCGCCATGCCCTCCCGCCAAACGCACACCCTTATGGGCTTCTCACCACGCAGCATTGGTCTGGCGGCCGCTGTGGTCACGGTGCTGATCTGGACCTCGTTCATCGTCATAGCCCGCGCCTCGTTGTTCGGCGTCCGGATCCAGCGCAAGGTGGCCGCATGAACCTGCTGGCTTTTGACACCAGTACCGAGCGCATGTCGGTGGCCGTCCAGGTCCTGCGCGATGGCCGCAGCGCATGCTGGCAGCATGAGGGTGAGGGTGGCGCCCAAACCTCGGCCCATCTGATTCCCTATATTCAGGCGCTCATGGCGCAGGCGGGGCTGGGTTTTGAGCAGCTCGACGCCATCGTCTTTGGTTGCGGGCCGGGCTCGTTCACTGGTCTGCGCACCGCCTGCGCGGTGGCGCAGGGGCTGGCCTGGGGCGCTGCGGTGCCCGTGTTGCCGGTGGACACGCTGCTGGCTCTTGCCGAACAGGCGCGTTATGAGCATGCCCCAGAATCGGCAAGTTGCCGGGTGCTGGCCTTGCTAGACGCCCGCATGGATGAGCTCTATGTGGGCGGCTATGCGTTCAGCCACGGCGTGTGGCAACAGACCCGTGCGCCCGCCCTGTTGCGGCCCGAACAGGTGAGCGCCGACACCCACCACCTGCTGGCCGGAAATGTGCCCGACGCTTCTATTGCGCGCCTGCCTGCTGGCATCGGCCGGCCGGTGCCAGCCCTGCCGACGGCCAGCGCCCTGCTGCGCCTGGCACCGGCCCTGCTGGCGGCGGGCGGCGCCCGGTCGGCTGAACAGGCCCTGCCGATCTATGTGCGCGACCAGGTGGCCAAAACGACACTGGAGCGCGCGGCGGAAAAGGCAGCGTTGTGAAACAGACCAAACCCCAGATCGAGGTTCGGTTTGAATCCTTGACCCTGGATGACCTGGACGCGGTGATGCGCATTGAGCGCCTGGCCTACGCCTACCCCTGGTCGCG
>JBIKZZ010000006.1:0-32998 GCA_044354435.1 Rhodoferax sp.
ACAAATTATCACCTTTGATGGCGGCATAAACTTGCCCCGTGTGCTTGGCGACTCGGGCGGTACCAATGATGTTTTCAATCTTTCCAGCGATGGCCCATGCGCCTTGAGCCCCACACAAAATCAATGCACAGAGCATGCCCAAAATCATCAGGCGTAAATTTAAACAGCGCAACATTTTTTCCCCTGTCGAATACAGATAGCGTCTTGCAATTTGGCATAAAGGATGCCTTGAATAACCCGTCCACGAACACGCTTCTACTATCCCATATCGCACAGGCAGGGGGTACTTAAATCCCTGTAGCCATCAATATGTGTCCCGTCATCGTAAGGATCGACAGGACGAACAAAAACTTGAGTTGCGGCCTAATCTTTCCCCCAGCCCGGTTTGGACTCGGTCAATCTCTCGATACCGCGGCAGCCTACAACGTCAAAGGCCATCGTCTCGCGGCGTGCGGTAAGGTGTTGCCTTCAGCAACTTCGGCTAATTGCCTGCCGCACAACTAAATTTTTTCGGTCCGATTTGGGGATAGAGATTTCCACATCATTTTGTTCAGACTGACATCAAATTGCCCCCTCGCTGACCAACAAGGAAAAAATACTTCTTTAATATTGATCACCTAAATCGCGCAGACGTCCTCAATTTCTTTGAACTTGACCTCAAGGCTATTTTGGCGAAGTGAAAATCCTGCGGATGCGGACGCTTTTGAATCGCGACAGCCCCGCCCGGCACCGGGTACGCCGGTCAGTACAATCGGCAGCAGTTTCCCTGAAGCAAAAACGAGGGCATATCCCTCTGAAACCCGCGCGCTTGCGCACGGCTTTGTTTTTTGCTGTCCGGTCTTGCATGGTGCGGATCAGGCGCTTAGACGACCCCCACCGTGGGTTCTTGGGTGCAGGCGGGATCTTGATTCATAAGGACAATTTTCATGAGTTTGAAGTGTGGCATCGTGGGCCTGCCCAACGTCGGTAAATCGACTCTGTTCAACGCGCTGACCAAGGCCGGTATCGCCGCCGAGAACTACCCGTTTTGCACCATAGAACCCAATGTGGGCATCGTGGAGGTGCCCGACCCGCGCTTGCAGCAGCTTGCCGCCATCATCACCCCCGAACGCATCGTTCCGGCCATTGTGGAATTTGTGGATATCGCAGGCTTGGTAGCCGGCGCCAGCACCGGTGAGGGCCTGGGCAACAAGTTTTTGGCGCACATCCGCGAGACCGACGCCATCATCAATGTGGTGCGCTGTTTTGAAGACGACAACGTGATCCACGTGGCGGGCAAGGTGGACCCGATTTCTGACATCGAGGTCATCCAGACTGAGCTCTGCCTGGCTGATCTGTCGGCGGTAGAGAAGGCGCTGCACCGCGTCACTAAGACCGCACGCTCGGGGGATAAGGAGTCGATCAAGCTGGTGGCTATCCTGGAGAAATGCCAGGTCGCCCTGAACGAGGCCAAGCCGGTGCGCACCCTGGACTTCAGCAAAGAAGAGTTGCCCCTGCTCAAGCAGTTCTTTTTGATCACCGCCAAACCCGCCATGTTTGTGGCCAACGTCGCTGAAAACGGCTTTGCCAACAACCCGCTGCTGGACCGTCTTGAGGCCTTTGCCGCCGCTCAGAATGCCCCGGTGGTGGCGATTTGCGCCAAGCTGGAGGCTGAAATGAGCGAGATGAGCGACGACGACCGCCAAATGTTCCTGGAAGAGCTGGGCCAGACCGAGCCGGGCTTGAACCGCCTGATCCGCGCCGCTTTTGGCCTGCTGGGCCTGCAAACTTACTTCACCGCCGGCGTGAAAGAAGTGCGCGCCTGGACCATCCACGTTGGCGACACAGGGCCACAGGCGGCCGGCGTGATCCACACCGATTTTGAGAAGGGCTACATCCGGGCCCAAACCATTGCTTTCGACGACTTCATCAGCTTCAAGGGGGAGCAGGGCGCCAAAGACGCCGGCAAGATGCGCGCCGAGGGCAAGGACTACGTCGTCAAAGACGGTGATGTGATGAACTTCCTGTTCAGTTCCTGAACCCACCGGCCGTTGCCAGAGTCTGAAGTAGCCCATGGCATGAACCCGCTGCAAACTGAGATCCAGCGCCTGTATGCGGCACCTGAAGGCCAGGTGCGCGCCCTTGTTTTGGAGCTCGCCCGGCCGGCCGACTGGGGCTTACTTGGCCCGCTGTGGCGCGGGCTCCAGGCGGACTTGGACTTGCCGGCGCCCGCCATCGCGGTCTCTGGTGTGGATGGCTACCAACTGTGGTTGTCACTCGCGGAGCCTGTGCCCGTGGCCGAGGCTGCCGTGTTTTTGGAGGCGCTGCGGCAGCATTACCTGGGTGCAGTGGCGCCAAAGCGCATCAGGCTCATGCCCTCGCTGGAAGACCCTGCGGCACAACCATCGCCTGTACCCAGCCAGCAGCAGGCCAACGGCTACTGGTCAGCCTTTGTGGCGCCAGATCTGGCCCCCATCTTTGCCGATGAGCCCTGGCTGGACCAGGCCCCCAGCCCTGACGCCCAGGCCCATGTGCTGGCGCGGCTTCAGTCCATCAAACCCACTGCCTTAGCGGCCGCCCTGGCCCGCCTGCAGCCGGCTGCCATGACCGTGCCGCCATCTGAGCCGCCAAGCCCTTTGCAGACCTACTCGCCGGCCTACGCGTCCGATGCCAATGGACATGCACTGACGCCCAAGGCCTTTTTGTTGGCGGTGATGCATGACCCAGCGGTAGCGCTAGGCCTGCGCATTGAGGCGGCGAAGGCGCTGTTGCCGCATTGTGAGGTCTAGTTTGCTATATTTAATATAGCAAACTATTTAGATTTGACTTGGGGATCTTGAAGTTTTTTGCTCTAACTTGCGTGATTAAATGTGCGCTGCTCCGCAAGATTTGGCGATGGGGCTGGAGTCGCAGTTGGCCCAGGCCCAGGGGCGCCTTAACGATGGTCCATGCGCTCAGACTGCCGTCCCCGAAGAATGCAAGGTCATGCCCATACCAGTGAGGTTGATGAATCGATGAGTACACCCACCCATAGCGAATGGCCCTCGGTCCCGGGATTGATTTATTGGGACGCTCACCTAGTGGCTGATTGTCTTCGTGGGTCTCAAGAGCATGTGTTGATGGATGTGCGCGAAGAAGGGGTGTTTGCTGAAGAGCATCTTTTCTATGCTGCGTCCGTACCGTTGTCTCGTATGGAGTTGAAACTGCCCAAGTGTGTTCCCCGAAAGGACACTTGCATCGTGCTGCTGGCCGATGATTTCAGCGTCATTGCACGCGCAGTTTTGGTTTTGAATCAAGGCGGGTATTCACAGCTTTATGCGCTACGCGGTGGACAAGACGCCTGGCGCCAAGCCGGTTATCGACTCTTTTCCGGTATTTACGTGCCCAGCAAAGCCTTTGGCGAAGTGGTGGAGCACCACGCGCAGACGCCACGTATGAAGGTGTCTGAAGCTAAGCAACTGCTGGCCGACTCACAATACCAAGTCTTCATCGATTGCCGTCCTGAGGCCGAATTCCAGGATTTCACTTTCAAAGGCGCGCTCAATTGCCCTGGCGCAGATTTGTTACTGCGCCTGCCCGCACAAGCCCAGGCCTGTACCGTGGTGGTGAATTGTGCGGGGCGCACGCGCAGCATCATTGGCGCACAGTCGCTGATCAATGCGGGACTGAGTAATCAGATTTATGCCTTGGAAAATGGCACCATGGCCTGGCACCTGGAAGGCGGCCACTTGCAGCCTGGCGAGAGCCAGGTCATGCCTTTGCCGCCCAGACAGGATATCGAATTGGCTTCATCACGAGCCTGCGAATTAGCGCAGTCCTTGCAAATCCCTTGGATTGATAGCGTGCAACTCAAGGTAATGACAGCGCAAACGGATCGCACGACCTACTGCTTTGATGTGCGGTTGCCTAGCGACCATGCCAACAGTCACCTGCCAGGTTTTGTCTCAGCGCCGGGGGGACAACTGGTTCAGAGTACGGACCACTACGCGCCAGTTCGCCGCGCGCGTATGGTTCTGTTTGACACCGATCAGGTGCAAGCCCCGATGACGGCTCATTGGCTGGTTCAGATGGGGTGGGAGGTGTATCTGCTAAAAACACCGCTGCCGCCCTACCGTTCGCCTGATCCATGGCCGCGATGGCCAGTCACCCCTGCCGCTTCGCGCGCATTGACAGCCCTGACCTATCTTGAATTGAAAAAGCAGCACCCGGTGATGCTGATCGATTGTGATGACAGTCGTGCCTATCGGCGTGAACATTTGCGCGAAGCACATTGGATCACGCGCTCGCGCATACCCGACATGCGATCAACCTTCGACACAGCGACTTGGTACGTCTTCACGTCCGCAGATGGCCAATTGGCCGCCTGGGCCGCAGGCGACGCGCAGGCCCTGGGTTTGAGGGCGGCTTATCTGGAAGAAGGGAGTCGAGTTGCAGCCGTTCAGATCGGCACGGAGACCGAGCGCAGGCTCCTTTGCACCACGGATGACGCTTGGTATAGCCCGTATCAACTGGACTCGGGTGTGTCTGAAGCCATGCGTCGGTACATTGAATGGGAAATTGATTTGCTGATTCAATTGGACGAAGAACCCGGTGTTCATTTTCAGGTTTATCGGCGAGGTCAACCATGGCCTCCATCAAAGACATGACACCACTCAAACGGCATCGTCCCCAGCCTATTGGGGAGGACAAAATCCAAACCCGACTTCTCCACATGGGCACTCCAGAAGGGGTTCTCGCCGGTACCGTCGCACCGCCAACCTACCATTTTTCCAGCGTCATTTACCCGAGCATGCAGGCGTATGAGTCGGCCCACCACGAGCGCTATGGACAGCTCATTTATGGCAGGGTCGGATCGCCGACCCTGTGGGCCTTGGAAGATGCGCTGTGTGAACTCGAAGGGGCTCACGACGCGGTCCTGGTGCCTTCAGGTCTGGCTGCGATCCACCTGGCTCTGGCCAGCACATTGTCGGCGGGGGACCATCTGCTGGTGACAGACGCGGTCTACCCGCCGGTCAAACAGTTGTGTAAACAGGTGCTTTCACGATGGGGCATTGAGGTCGAGTATTACGACCCGCTGGATTTGAACGCGTTGGCCGCCTTATTGAAATCCAATACCCGAGTCGTGTATGCGGAGTCACCTGCATCCCATACGTTGGAGATTCAAGATTTACCGGGCTTGTGTCATTTGGCTCATCAAAACGGTGCGCTTGTGGTTGTTGACAATACTTGGGCGACACCGCTGTTTCAAAAGCCGTTTTTGCTGGGCGCAGACATCGTGGTCCATGCTGGCACCAAATACCTTGTCGGCCACTCCGACGCCATGATGGGCGTGGTGTTGAGTCATTCCGGGGTGGCTTCCCAAGTGCGCAATTATTGGTCCGACACCGGGAGCTGCTTGGGTCCTGATGATGCAGCCTTGGCGTTACGGGGTTTACGAACTTTGGATGTGCGTTTGCAACGGCACCAACAAAACGCGTTGCGCATTGGCCAATGGCTGGAACAACGGGCGGAAGTGGCACGCGTGCTGTATCCTGCCCTGCCCTCGCATCCCCAGCACGATCTTTGGAGACGCGATTTCAGCGGCGCCTCTGGGCTTCTCACCTTTGTGCCACAACCCAGCGACAAGCGACAAGTCGATGCATTCGCCGACGCCTTGAAGTTGTTTGGCATTGGTGCAAGTTGGGGCGGCTTCGAGAGCCTGGTGCTGACGGCATTGCCTCAACGCGGTGCGAGCAGCCTACCTTGGCCGAAAGCGCAATATGTGCTCCGTTTGCACATTGGCCTTGAACATATCGATGACCTGCTGAAAGACCTGGATCAGGCGTTCGACGCGTGGCGCCGAGCCTGACGCCTTTTGGCGCAATATTCCGAAAGGGGATTTATGAGCGCATTCATTTTTCACAACCCAGCGGATATCCTTGAACCGCAGGGGCCCTATTCGCATGGGTTGGAAATCCCCGCCGGATATCGTCTGTTGTTGATCTCCGGTCAAACTGCCGGCCGACCTGATGGCAGCGTCCCGGAGTCCATTGAGGAACAAAGCCTGATAGTATGGAACCGCATCATGAGTATTTTGCGTTCGGCTCGCATGGACATGGTCGACGTGGTTAAGGTCAGCAGTTTCTTGCGTCATAGGGATCATGCACCAGCGTATGCCAAGGTTAGGGCTCAGTTTCTAGGTCAGCATCGGCCAGCGGCACTGGGTCTGGTCGTCAGTGAAATGTTCCGAGCGCAGTACTTGATTGAAGTTGAGGTGATGGCCGCTCAATCGGTCTAAATCAAACTGGAGTCTTTCATGTCCACCAATCGACGTATTTTCTTGGCTGGCTCATTATTGAGCGTGCATGCACTGCAGGCACAAGACCTCTATCCTTCGCGCCCCATCAGGTTGATCGTTCCATTCGCACCGGGGGGATCGGCAGACGCCATGGGCCGGCTGATCTCCGAGCGATTTTCTGCTGGTCTGGGCCAGCCGGTTGTCGTCGACATCAAGGCGGGTGCTGGGGGCATGATCGGCTCCGACATCGTGGCCAAGGCCCCACCCGATGGTTACACCTTGCTACTGGGTATTGCGGCCACCCACGCTATTCAAACTGCACTCGGCCAAAAACTTCCCTATGACGTCGTCAAAGACTTCACCCCTATTGGACAGATCAGCACCGGCGTCATCGCCGTTTCGGTCCCCCTGACCATGCCGGTGACTAACCTGAAGGAGTTTATCGACTACGCCAAGGCCAACCTCGGTAAAGTCAGCTATGGCACTGGCGGGCACGCGTCTGGCGGACATTTGGTTGGCGAAGGCTTGAGCGCCTTGGCCAATATCAAAATGACGCATATTCCGTACAAAGGAGGCGCGCCTGCGTTCAACGATCTGGTGGGGGGACAGTTGCAAGCGGTCATGACCGACACCACCACGACGGGTTCTTTTCTCCGTCTTGGCAAAATCCGTGTCATCGCCGTCGCCGGTCCCCGTCGTAGCCCAGCCTTTCCGGATGTACCTACCACCACCGAACAGGGCGTGCCATTTGAACCTGGTAGTTGGTTTGCCTTGTTTGCGCCGGCGGGTACCTCTGCTGCTTTGGTCAAACAACTCAACGCTGAACTCAATAAGATGCTCAACAACAAAGAGGTGCAAGAACGTATGCAAGTGATGGGCATCATACCGACCCCCGGCGAGCCCGACGCCTTTCGCAAAACTCAGCAACGCGACATTGATGTCTGGTCTCGGGTGGTCAAGACAGCCGGTATCAAGGTGGATTCATGAATCCCGCACCCTCTACCGTGAGCCGTGAGCGTTCCGAGCGGGTGCATGCTTTGCTTACATTTTTGAGGGTACTCCGGCAGAATCATTCTGCGGAGGTACCAGAGTTTCAACAAGCTGTCTGCGCCCATTTGACCGAATTGGCGTCCCATGTGCAACTTTGGCAGTTGGCTGACTTTCCCGTTTCAGAGGGTCAGCGCTGGGGGGTGTATCAGTTGCATGAAGAGGGCGATGGTACTTTGGCACTGTATGCTTCGGCGGCCCGTCCCGGGCATGGACAGCCGCCGCATAAC
Source organism: Rhodoferax sp. (assembly GCA_044354435.1). Classification (GTDB taxonomy): domain Bacteria; phylum Pseudomonadota; class Gammaproteobacteria; order Burkholderiales; family Burkholderiaceae_C; genus Rhodoferax. The sequence goes on from JBIKZZ010000006.1 coordinate 7,534, forward strand.
CACACGACCTGGGCCTGCATTGCGGGAGTCAGCGGGGTAGAGTTCAATCGCTTCTACAGCCGCTCCGAGGGTGGGCATCAACCGGGGTTGGCTCGATTGGAATTGAGCAGCGAGCAGGCCATCGGTGCGGGCGATGTCTGCTTCCTCTCTGCCGATGACATCCATGACATCCAGGTGACACCGCCTCACAGTGCGATGCATTTGCATTTGTACGGGCGGGGTTTACCGTATCTGCACCACCGGTTGCGCTATGACCTGGCGCTTCAAACGTGCGATTTTTTTCCAGCCTTCACCGGTATTCCTGTTTTTGATCTCAAATCATGACGCCTACGAACGACGGTTTTGTCCAGACCTCCCAAATTCAACTGCATTACGAACAGTGGCGATCAGACGGCCCTACAGTTGTTTGCCTGCATGGCACTTCTTTGAATGGCAAAGTGTGGTCCTGGTTAGCCGGTTCTATGCATCCGGAATTCAACCTTATTGGTCTGGACCAGCGCGGCCATGGTGACTCTGGTATTGCCCCGTTGGGGCAATACACAGTAGATCACTACTGCGATGACTTGATTGAATTTATGGATGCCATGGCTTGGCCCCAAGTGAGCTTCGTGGGATCGTCATTGGGCACCCGAGTGGCTTTACAGTACGCGTCCTTGCATCCCGACCGGGTACGCAGTTTGGTTTTTTTGGATCTAAGTTTCGAAATGCCAAAGCATGCCTCGGATGAAATGATTCATGTGCATCGAACCCGCCCGCGTACATTTGCTGACGCAGACGAAGCGCTCGCTTTCTCCCGCACCATGCCCCAACGGATGCGTTTCACCGAAGAGACCCACCGCTTGACCTTGCAAGGCGACCTTCGCCTCAATGTGCAAGGTCGCCTTGAGTGGCGGTATGACCGCGATGCGGCCATCGAAACCCTATCGGTTGCGGCGCGTGATATGTGGGAGCATGTTCGACGCGTGAAGTGTCCCACCCTGATTTTGAGGGGCGAGCTCTCCAATGTCTTGACCCCTGAAACGTCCGAACGACTCAACCAGGAGTTCCAACGAGGGCTGGTGCTCCCCATCCCTGGCGCTGGTCACTCTATTTGGGGTGATAACCCGGGGGCGACTCAACGTGCCATTCAGACTTTTTTGCAGACCACCGATTTCGAGCGAACACGAACGGCCATTCTGCAGGAGAAATCGCCGGTGTCAGGCTAGCTGTCACCGCTTTTTAAACCTGGCACCAAGGAACCTGAATGACCGTCGGAAAACCCCTGGCCAATTACGCCGCATGGCGTCTTGTGGGTGGCCATGTCTATCTCAGTGGTGTCATTGCCGTCGATCCTTCCGCCGGCTCAGTCGTAACACGCTACAGTGACTTGCCGCAGGCAGCGCTACCCGCGCTCCAGTCGCTGGGTTTCGTCACCGGACAGATGTCGGTGGACAGCTTTGAAGCCCCCATCGTGGCGCAAAGCTGGTGGGTTCTGTCGCGCATCCAGGAACTTGCTGCCGAAGCGGGTGTTCCCATGAAAAATGCAGTGCGGCTGGTGCAGTATTTTCGCGACCTGCGCGACTACCCTCATTACAACCGCATCCGCTCTCTTTTCTTCGAGGAGCCGGTCGTGAGCACGGTGGTTGAGGTCAGTCGTATGTTGCCGAACGACCAGGTTCTGCTCGAGGTGGAGGCCACCTTTTATAAGCCCGACTGAGGCGTGAAGATCCCCAGGCTATCCTGCGTTAGCGCGTGCTGTGTTCAACGCCGGCGTTCACCCATGACTTTAGTTTGCCTGGATTGAGCAGGCCGCGCGGGTCGAAGCGGCGTTTGAGTTCCAGTACTTCCGGGGGCACGGCGCCGCCGTATTTTCCGTCTTCCACCACATTGACGTGCGGGTTGTTGACCCGGATGCCCATCGCGCGAAATTGTTGGATCACCTCTTGCAGGTGTTCAGCCGACTGGAACCTCAGCAAGGGCAGCGCTGTGCAAGTGATCTGGCCGTCCATACTTCGAATGAACTCCAGATGCAGCATGACCCCATCACCGAACGCCTCGCGCACCCGAGCAACCTGTTCCAGGTGTTGTCCTGCGGTGAAGCTCACCTGCAAGTAGGTGATCGCCTTGTCTTCTTTCAGGACATGGAGCGTTGTGTGGTTCCAGCTGTATTCCTGGATCGTTCGATTTTGCTGCGTGGCCAACTCGGCACTGTCTTCGTAGGTTTGCCTGCCACTCCGCTCTAGTGCCATGGCCCGTGCAGCAGCCATACTCGACGGCGCTAGCACCGCAGCCACGGCGTGCAAGCCCGCGGGAAGGTGGTTAGCCAGCCGGGTCAGATAACGGGGGATCGGATCGAACCACACGCAGATGTTCTTCTTGGCGATCCCGGGTGCGAATGCCAGGGCGTTGGCGAATGCGAGCGTGTCCTGCGCTTGCTCAAAGACGAAAATCGCCTCAGACCAAGGCAGGGCAGGCGCCAGGGCTATCTCGATTTCAAGCACGATGCCGTTGGTACCCCAGGCGTGATGCTGCATGAGCGCTTCATGGCCATTGAGCTCAATGATTTGTGGTTTTGGCTCCACCGTCATGGCGCTCACGCCAAGTATGGTGCCGGCTGCACCCAGCGGCCCGTAATTGATGGAGCCGATACCGCCGAAGCCACCGGCAAACAGCCCCCCCAGCGAAGCAATGCGAAAAGTAGAGGGCAGACAACGCAGTTCCCAACCGGCTTCGCGAGTTTGTTGGTCCAGGTCGGACAGGCGGATGCCCGATTGCGCCCGTGCTGCGCCATCGCGCACCCAGCAAAAGCGTTTGAGGTCACTCATGTCGATGACCAGACCGCCGAACAATGGCGTTGATTGGCCGTAGTTGCCTGTGCCGCCGCCGCGCAGAGTGATGGGTATGTGTTCTTTGGCGCAGGCTGCGACCACCTCACGCAGTTGTGATTCGTCGCAGGGCTTGACCACTGCATCGGCCACCTTGCCGTCTAGGAGGCTCTTGAGCACGGGGCTGAACCAGTAAAAATCTTGCGACAGGCGGGCTACGCGGGCGGGATCGGTAATCCATGCAAGCGAGGGCAACTGTTCTTGGATGCCCCGCAGAGCTACGCGATGTGTGTTCACGGTATTGGACTCGGAAAAGACGCCAGGTGGCCTCAGTCTCGGGAAATCTCGCTGGCATGCCAGCCGCCCAGATGCCGCCTGGTCAGCCAGGCCATCAAGACGAAGAGCGCTACGCCCGTGAATGAAATCAGGACCAGGGCGGCAAACATGCGGGGGATGTCCAACTGAAAGCCAGCCTGCAGGATCTGGTAGGCCAGGCCGGCACCGGTGCCGCCTGTACCCGCGACAAACTCGGCGACCACTGCCCCGATCAAGGACAGCCCACTTGAAATGCGCAGACCGCCGAAAAAGTAAGGCAGTGCGCTTGGAATGCGAAGACGAATCAGCATTTGTAACCGAGTCGCCCGATTGAGCTTGAAGTAACTTTGGAGGTCAGGATCCACGCTGCGAAGGCCTAGCGTGGTGTTCGAGATGATGGGGAAAAGTGCGACCAGCGCGGCGCAAACCACCATCGCCCCAACGGGGTCGCGCACCCAGATGATGATCAGCGGCGCCACAGCGACGATGGGCGTGACCTGCAGCAAAATGGCGAATGGAAAGAAGGCTGTTTCGATGACGCGGCTTTGCACAAAAAGAAACGAGATCAACACGCCCAGCACCGTGGCCATCGAAAAGGCCAAGACCGTGATTTTGATGGTGACCCACAAGGCCAATCCCAGCTGCTGCCAGTTCAAGAACAGTGTTTCGAGCGTCAGGCCCGGCGAGGGTACGACATAGGGCGGCAACTTCATTACCGTCACCACTGTCTGCCAGGCACCAATGAGGATGATGCCCACGATCAAGGGATAGACGAAGCGCGCGAGCGAATCACCTCGTCCGCTAGGCTTGGAGTTCGGCTTCATAAATTCTGGTTTCCAACGGGTTCTGCGCTGGCTCGGTGCAAGCTGTCCTGCAGCTGCTTGGCATAGCGGGCGAACTGCGACGTGACCATGAAGTCAGTGGAGCGGGGGTAGGGCTCAGTGATCTCGAATTCATCGACGATCCGACCTGGGCGTGCCGCCATCATCACGACTCGCGAAGACAAGAAGACGGCTTCGTGGATCGAGTGGGTCACGAACACCACCGATATCTTGCGTGCGCGCCAGATCTCCAAAAGTTCTGCGTCCAGCTTGTGGCGGGTAATCTCATCGAGCGCGCCAAAAGGCTCGTCCATGAGCAGGATGCTAGGGTTGGTCACAAAGGCCCGGGCGATGGACACGCGCATCTGCATACCGCCAGACAATGCATTGGGAAGGTGGCCTTGGAACTGATTCAATCCGACCAGTTTGAGTGCGTCTTCCACGCGCGGCGCCAGCTCAGACTTGGGCACACCCGCGAGCTCCAGGGGCAGGCTAACGTTTTGGCTGACCGTGGCCCATGGCATCAGCGTGGGCGACTGAAAGACGAAAGCCATGGAACGCTCTGGCGGTTGCCGTGCATCTGGCGCTTGGCCCCAGACCTGGATGCTGCCATTGTCCAGCGGTAGAAGACCAGCCATCATTTTAAGGAGGGTGCTTTTCCCGCAGCCCGATGGCCCCAGCAAGGTGACGAATTCACCCTGCTGAATCTGCAGGTCGACAGGCTGGAGCGCATGAGTGCCGTTGGGGTAGACCTTATCGGCCCCCCTGACGGAAATGGCCACAGCTGTCGATTGGGTCATGGCAGTACTTTGATGTCCTTGATGATCTTGGTGTTGAATGTACTGCTGAAGTTGACTTTGGCCGGCTCGATCACCTTGGCTTCGACCATCAGGTCGTAGCTGGCCTTCAAGCGCGCCTCGCTCATGGTGCCAATGCCTTCACGTTTGGCGTCGCCACCGGTGATCATCTCTTGTTCCTTGAGCTTGGCGACGCTGTAAGCCAGTTGCTCGTCGGTCATGTTCTGGTTGGCCTTCTTGATCAAATCGTTGCCTGGAGCCGGGTTGGCCAGATAGCTTTTCCAGCCTTCCATGGTGGCTCGAACAAATGCCGACACCACTTTCTCGCGTTCCTGGACCGTTTTTTCCATGCACGAGATGGTGGTGTTATAAGCCGGGTAGCCAAAGTCCGAGAACATCAGCACGTTGGTCTTCACACCTGCTTTTTGAAGCGAGAAAGGCTCGGACGTCAAGAAGCCCTGCATGACCGAGTTTTTGTCTCCAATGAAAGGCTGAATATTGAAGGTGTAGGGACGCAGCTGCGCATCATTGAGGCCGTATTTGACTTTGAGCCAGGGCCAGAAGGTGCGGTGTGAAGCTGCGCCAATGAAGATGGTTTTGCCCTTCATGTCCTCGAAGCGCTTGACATCCTCATGGGCAATCAGCACCTGGGGGTCTTTCTGGAATACTGAGGCCACCGTCACAACCGGTACCCCGGTATTGCGGGCAATCAGCATGGCGAAGTCGGTGCTCATCATGCAGTCAGCCTGTCCTGCGGCCATGAGTTGCAGACTATTGAGCTGGGGCCCGCCGGCCTTGATGGTGACGTCCAGGCCTGCTTTCTGGTACAGGCCTGTGGCCACGGCCTGGTAGAAGCCGCCGTGTTCGGCCTGGGCATACCAGTTGGTCTGATAAACGAATTTTTCCTGGGCTTGAACACTGGTGACCATGCTGCTCAAGCAAAGAGCCGCCGCAGCGGCCCGGGCCACAGGCTGGATGATGGATTTCAGGGGTGACTTCATACCGACGCTCCTTTAAGTTGAGGGAAGAGAGGCCTTGGCAGGCAGGATTAAGGGAGGGGCGACTTCTGGATATGCCCTGTCTGGTGGCCTCTGCCCCAGGTCGGCTCGTGGCGCTGAACCCATTTGAGCTGGTGCACCTCCTCGATGGCCTGAGCCCAGTGGCTCGAGAGTGACTCCAAAATGATCTGCCCCTGCTCTGGGGTCGCGCCACAGGGGTCACCGATAACGCCTGTGGGTCCAAAATCAAGTGTGGTCCAAGCACAGGCCGGACGCCCGTCCGGTGACAAGAGTTTGGACGGAAATTCAGGTGGAAAATTCGCCACAGCAAGCTCCATGTGTACCGTCTCGGGTGCCAGTGCCAACATCAAGGCGGTCTCGCCATGGCCTGCATGCATGGAGAGCTTCTTTTCTTTGTCGGAAGTGAAGGCCGCCGTGCCGCTGGGCATCTTCCAGACGGATGTGGGGATGACAACAAAGTCGCCATAACGAAGCCGCAGTTCGCGCGCAGCCATTTCCATGACTTGGGGTTGTCCGCCATGGCCATTGACGATCAGCAATTTTCTAAAACCACTGCGATACACAGAGTCGCCCAGCTCAATCACGGTCGCCAGCAGGGTGGTACCAGTCAGGGTCATCGTCCCCGGAAAGTGCAGGTGTTCCTCGGATTTGCCGTAGGTGATCGGCGCCATGGCGTAAGCCGGAACGTGCTTGGGTAACCGGGCCAGAGCGTGTCCGACAACACCCGCGCAAATCGCTGTATCGACGGAACAGGGTAAGTGAGGGCCGTGTTGCTCGGTGGCGCCTGCGGGCAGCACGATCACCGTATTGGCCGGGTCTGGCAACTGCGTGATCTGCGTCCATGACAGGTATGGCAAATAGCGCTCCGGGGGGGTGTACCCGTGAAGCATGGTGAATCTCCTAATGCGCCTTGATGGCGTTCCGGTGCGGCTCGCGCCAGTCACCTTTTTGCAGGATACGTCGACTAGCTGACCACGCCGGCCACGAGCAGGCAGGCTGTGGCTCGAAGCATACCAGTTCGGCGGGCGCACCCTTGGTTAGTGGCAGGGAATGCGGGGTGCGGGATAGCCAGTCGGGCCGGCAGATTGAAGCACTCCAAGTGTCAAACGGGTCATCGAGTTGCGCCGCATAGACACCAAGCGTAAACGCCTGCAGCGGGTCGAACGAACCCCCATGGCAAAAGGGGTCCTGCACGTTGTCGGAACCAAACAGGACTGGTATGCCGCGGGCGCGCGCTTCTTGCACCAGGGTGATGCCCCGCTGCCGCGGCGTTATGCCGGTTTGGGCGTCCTGCAGTAGCAAGTTGGTGGCAGGCAAGCTGATCAAGCGGATCTGGGGTTGCTTGGCCATGGCATCCAGCGTCGCCAATGCCTGGGCAGTGGGTTGTGCGGCCAGGGCACAGGCGTGACTGCAGGCGATCACGCCGCTGAATTCCAGCTCGCTTGCCAGGCGAACGACCGCTGCGACCCCCTGTGCGCTGGGGTTCAGTTCTTCGTCGACATGCAGGTCCAGGTCGAGGTCGTATGACAGCGCTGCCTGCATCAGGTGATTCAACGCCTCGTAGCTCCAGTTGCTGGTGTGAATGAAGCCACCCATCAAGGCGTCGTGGCCTGACGCGTGAACCGCTGATGCGATGCGCTTGGCCATTGTCCGGTCGGAAAAAAAACGCAGCGGCACCAGGGCCACACGCTCCAACCGCACCCGCCCGGCCCATGTTTGGGCCAGCTCACCTGCAATCTGCCAGGCCATAGGGGGCGCTGCATCCATCCAGTCGATGTGTGTGCGCAGTCGTGTGACACCTGCCTTTGATGCGGCTTGAAGGCCTTGCGTCATGCGTTCGCGGAGGTCGTCGGCACTCCAGTGCTGACGGTCTTTGATCACCGCTTCGATCGCCGCGAGCAAGCCAGGCCCATGCGATGGTGTCCGCGCAATGGTGAAGGCCTTGTCCAGATGCGCGTGCGTCTGAACCAAGGCTGGCAGAGCCAAGTGACGGCAGACATTGTCAGCAGGCTCTTGTGGCGTGATTTCCTCGATCAAGCCGTGGCGCCAGGCGATTCGTGCAGCCGCAATCTCGCCGCCTAGGCGTGGCCAGTCAGGTGGTAAGCACCAAGCCGGCAGGCGCACGCCCTGCAGTTGTCCGCATCCGGGGGGTGCGTCGGGGTTGGTCATCAATGCATCTCCATCATGGCGTTTTTGACCTTAAGCACGAAGTGTTCCAGATCATGTGGTGTGGCGACGTTCAGGTGGTATCGGGCGTGGTAGTACACACTGGCTCGGTTACCCGTCAGGCGCTTGAAGAATCGCTTGATGACTGCCCGCGGCGCGTCGCCCAGCCACCAGGCCTTCCATCGTGGCACGCCATAAGTTGTGACCGCATGGATCTGGCGCAGGTGCACCAGGCCCGGTACGATGCGCCCGCGTTCGTCGATATGGAAGGACACGCCGGGGACAAGCACCCGATCAATGAAACCCTTGAGCATGGCTGGCAATCCAAAATTCCAGACCGGAAATACAAAGACCAGGGCCTGTGCTTGCATCACCCGCTCCGCATAGGGTTTTGCCTCACCCAGATTGTTGGGCGGATCGTTGTACATCAGCCGCTCTTCGCGGCTAAGGACTGGGTTGAAACCCTCGGCATACAGGTCGCAATCGTCAACAGCATGCCCCTGGCTTTTCAACGTGCGCACGACCGTTTGATGCAAGGCGCTGCAAAAGCTGCTTTCAACCGGGTGGCAGTAAACCACAAGGATACGCATGCCTGCTGTCAGCCGGCCGGTGGGGCCGATAAGGGTTCGGTGACCGGTGAGTCGGGGATGCCCCAGCCTCCTGCCCCTGCGGTTTCTATGATCAAGACATCACCCGCCTGCCAGGCTGCAGTCTCCTTGGCTCGCAGCGATTGGATGCTTCCATCGGCGCGCTCGATCCGCGCACTGCCACTCAAACCGGCATGCCCGCCGGCGGCGCCCTGTGCCTGCGTACGGTGCCGCTCGCCCCGGTAGCTGATCTGACCCGTGCCTGCCAAAAGGCGATAGCGGCGAATGACGCCGCAGCCGCCGGCGTGCCGGCCTGCACCGCCCGATCCGCGGCGTATAGCCACCTGCTCCATGCGCAAGGGTGCTGTTGATTCAATGAGCCGACCGGGCGTACTTCGCGCATTGCCCACATCGGTGGAGATGCCGCTTGCGCCTGGCCCCCATGGTGCTCCCCCCGCGGCGGAGGCGATGATTTCCGTGATGATCCAGTCCCGCCCCTCGAGCCGGCCACTGAGGGACAGCACAACAGCAACGCCGGCGTTGGCGGCGGGCTTGTGATCAGGCATGGCTTGTGCCCAGGCGCCGAGCATCGCATTGGCCAGCAGCTTGACCAGGTTGGTCCGCGCATTGACTGCCGCGCCAAGTCTAGGGTCAACGATGCTGCCCTGGCGGGTGAGCAGGCGAATCGGCTCGGTGCAGGCGCCATTGCTGGCAGCTTGTGGCGCAAGCATTCGGGCAAAGTAGGTGACCGCTGCCCAAACCGCGCCAGGTGAGGCATTCATTGGCCCCGTAGTTTGGTCACTGCAGTCGCGAAGGTCAATCGTTAGCGTATCGCCACGTTTGTCCAGCAGAACCTTGATCGGCACGAGGGTGTCGCTGATACCGTCGCCGTCCAGGGCATCCGAAAATGTGTAGCGGCCATCGGGCGCCAGCGTCAGTGCCTCCCGAGTGGCATGTTCAGTACGCTGCCAAAGCAGATCTGTTTGTGTCTCGAAAGACTCGCCCAACTGGTCGATCAGCCGACTCATGGCCTGCTCCCCCAGCGCCAAGCTGGCCCGCTGCGCTGACAAGTCGCCTTCCATGTTTGCCGGCATGCGACTATTGGCCGTGAATAATCGAGTCAACGCGGCATCGGCTGCGCCCGCATGAATCCATTGGATTGGTGGCAACCTCAGACCCTCTTGGTAGCTCGAACGAGCCTGTGGCGGCACCGATCCAGGAGAGATGCCGCCCACATCCTGGTGGTGGAGGATGCAAGCCACCATGGCGCGCACCCGGCTGTCTAGCACCACCGGTCGTAACAAAACCCAGTCTGGAAAATGCGTCCCGCCGCACCAGGGGTCGTTGCTCACGAAGACGTCACCCGCTCGCATGACGCCGGCGGGAAAATAACTCAGTATGCCTTGCACTGCTGGCGTCAGGCTGCCCAGAAGCAGCGGCAGTGAGCGTGCCTGAGCCAGCAAACGTCCGTTGGGCAAAAATACGGCGGCCGCACAGTCCATGGCCTCGCGCACCACTGACGACACAGCCTGCTGCACCAGTGTCTGTTGCATGGTATCGCACAGATCTTCTAACTCGGTGGCCAAGGCGGGCGTCTGCAGGACGGTTATGGTCCGATCCGGTGTAATCTCCGGCGTGCGTGCGCCGGCCGTCAACACCGTGGCGAGGGTCCACTCGTACTCGCCCCAATCGGGTTTGCCCGACTGCGCATGAGAGCAAACCACGGTGACGCCGGGCCGCAGTTGCGCCAACGCCCGCATGACTTGGCGTTCATGGCTCGGGTTGCGTTCGGCAAAAAGCAAGCTCACTGCGATCGCAACAGGATCGTCTGGCAGTCGGCTAATCGCCGATGCCAGCGTCGATAGGTCTAGCTTTTCGACTTCCTCGCCTTGGGCGTTGATGCGTCCAGGGAGTTCGATGCGCCATGAGTCAGGTAGGGCGGCGATCCAAGGAGACGGGCCCATATGCAGGGCATAGGGGTCGGCTCGATTCTGTCTGCCCAGGCTCAGGACATCGGCGAAGCCGTGGGTGGTCACCAGGGCGATGTTAGTCATGTCAGAAGCGGTCTGGCCGAAAGGGGCTCAGATCGATCTGCGACCGCCTGCCTGCGACCAGATGAGCGATCTCCCGGCCCGTGCTGGCTCCACCACACATACCCAGGTGGCCATGACCAAAAGCGAGCCAGGTATTGGCAAGGCGAGGTGCGCGTCCGATCACGGGCAGGCTGTCTGGCAGACACGGTCGGTGCCCCATCCATTGCGTGGTGCGTGTTGCGTCCAGATGGGGAAACATCTCCTGGCCTTTTCGCAGCAGTACGGCGGCGCGTCTGAAATTTGGCGGGGGGCGAAGGCCGGCAAACTCCACACTGCCGGCCAAGCGCAGGCCTGAAGCCATGGGGTTGACCATCAAGTTATATTCGGACGCCATCACCGTGTGGCGCAGCGCAAGGTTATTGCTGTGGACGGTTACGTGGTAGCCACGCTGAGTCTCCAGGGGGACGTTGATACCGAGTTGTCTGGTCAGGCCGCCGGACCATGCGCCGCCTGCAACCACAACGGCATCGCAGGCCAGGGTGGATCCCGATCCCAGATGCACGCCCTTGACGGTATCGCCTCGCCGGTCAAAGCCCCGCACCTCGTCGGTGTGTTGCGTCGCGCCGTCTGCAAGGCACCGCGCGTGCAGTGCCTTCACCAGCTGCGAAGGATCGGTCGTCGACCCGTTCTCCGGGGCCAGAATGCCAAAGCGAAACTGGCCCCGCATGTCTGGCTCCAAGGCTTCGAGTTCTTCCCGGTCGATGTGGCGCAACTGAACCCCTAGGCTGCGCCGCAGGTCCATGCCCCATTGCCAGCGCCGGGCTGAATCCTCGGAACTGTACACATACAGACAACCGGTGCGCCGCACCCATTGCTGCGCACCCGCATGTTCCAAGAGGGGTTGGTAGCTCTCAAAAATTGGCGCCAACAGTCCCCGCAAGGCAGTGGCAATACGGACCACCTCTGTCGGTTGCGAATGCCTGAGAAACCGCACTAACCAGCCGACCATGAAAGGCAGGTAGGCGGGCGCAATCGTTAAAGGCCCTTCTGGGTCAAGTAGCCACCCTGGCACTTGCTTCCACATCCCTGGCATGCCCACAGGCAGGCAGGCACTGGGAGACAATGAACCCGCATTGCCGAAGGAGCATGCCTCGCCGGCCTCTTCTCGCGAGACGAAGCTGATCTGGTGTCCGTCCCGTTGCAACCAGGCGGCACTGCTCACCCCGACGATTCCCGTTCCGATGACGACGATGTGCATGGCGCGGTTTAGTTCAGTACTGGCTGCTTGGCAGGTGAACCCTTAGGCCATCGAGTGCTGGCGTCAGGTTGATCTGGCAGCTGAGCCTGCTTTGCGCCTGCCTGGGCACGGCCGTGAAGTCCAACATCGCCAGTTCTTCCTGAGAAGCAGGCTGTAGTGGTGAATTGGCGCCCGACCCAGGGTCGCCGATGATCACATGGCAGGTGGCGCATGTCAGCAGCCCGCCACAGTCGGCCGCGATGGCGTCGATGGACAGCGCCAGGGCCGCTTGCATCAGGCTTTGTCCTGTCTTAACTTGGGCGATGGTCTGTTGGCCATCATGATGGATAAATTGCAGTTCGATCATGGCATTTAAATGCGGGAAAAGTACTCGCGCGAGTGCCACTCCCGTGAGTCGGGCGCCTGTTCTAGACGTGTGCTTTCCATAGCCTTGATCTGGCACAGGTATTGGACGAAATCCACGCCGAATGCGGCTGATAGTCCGGCGTCGTCTCTGAGGGCTTGAAGGGCTTCAGACAGGCTGGTGGGCAGTAGCGTTTGAGCGGGCGCATAGGGTGCCTCAGTCGCTGCCGGGGCTTGCAGGCGTTGTGTGATGCCGTGTAGACCGGCATGAACTTGCGCCGCCATATAAAGGTAGGGGTTGGCCGCGGGCTCGCCAATGCGGTTTTCTATGCGAGATGCGGGCTCACCCACAGCACCGATCACACGCAGCATTGCCCCACGGTTGTCGCGCCCCCATACCGCCGATTGCGGCGCGAGCGCATTGGGCTGAAAGCGACCGTAGCCATTCGTGGTCGGAGTGCAAAAAACCGACATGCCGCGGGCATGCGTCAGCAGGCCTGCGAGGTAATGGCAACCGAGGTCTGACAGGGTCTGTCGCGCATCGAGTGGCCCGCAGCCGGTTGCCGCTTCGGTACGCATGAAGGCGTTGCTTCCATCTGCCAGTTGTACCAGTGACTGGTGCAGATGCCAGCCACTGGACATGATGTTCGGAAACGGCGGGCGGCACATAAAGGTCGCGTGGTAGCCAGCCCGTCGCAGGGCTTGCGTTGCAGCACTCCGAAACAGCGCCATGTGATCGGCCGCAGTCAATGCGTCCGTTGCATCAAACACGGCTTCAACCTGGCTAGGGCCGAGCTCGATTTCCAGCGATGTCAGAGGCAAGCCTAGAGCTTGTGCGGTGTTTTGCACGATCCGCAGCGGCTCGTCCGACATGTCGGCCCACTGCTCGGACAACAGGCTGTACCCGGGATGAATCAGTGTCACCGCTGGTGCGGGCCCTGGCCAGTCGGCCTGCATTGGATCGAGTTGCGGATTGGGCTGGCTGCTGTCGATTTTGTAGATATGGAACTCTACCTCCAAGCCGCATGTGAGTGACAGCCCCAATGACGTGAGGCGGGACAAGGCATGCTGCAGGACGCGTCGAGTGTCAAGGCCAATTGGCGTGGCGTCCTCGAAAAAAGGTTCGCACCTAAGCCAACCAATACCCGGCGACCAAGGTAGCACCTTGAACGACTGCGGATCAGGCAGCAGGATCACATTATTGGCGTAGCCAAATCCATGGGGCGCCTGGCTATGGCCGGGCTCAAAGACTTTGAACGCCGTTCGGTCCGACGTGTCTTTGAGCATCAAGGTGCTGACCATGCTAACGCCGGTGTCGAGTGCCTTGATGGCCGCCGCCACAGTCAGGGTCTTGGTTCGCAGGGTGCCGTGCAGGTCGCACCAAGACAATCGCACCAGTTCGATGTCATTGGCCGCTAGCGCGCGCTTGAACTGCGCCGAGGCGGCGCAGCGCGCGGGTGTCTGCATGCTGGCGCGTTCTACAAAATCCGCGGTCATGCGCTCAGATCCTTGGGAGTGGGCGCTGGCGTAGCCGTACGCAGCCAAGGGGTGGCTTCGCGTTTACTTTGCGCTGTGTCACGCCACCAGGCCTCCCAACTTTCGTGTGGCGCAATGCCGTCGACCGTATCCGGGCCGGTAGCCAGCTGGGCGATGTCGGCCTGGGCAAAGCCAGGCGCGGGCTTGCCGTTACGGACATCATCGATCGCTTGGAGCAGCAGTCGGCGGTTGGCCATGATCACCTTGTCAGTCGTTCCCAGGTGCTCACGGGTGCGGTCCTGGATGGGGCCCATGCTCTCCACCGCCCACTGGTCGTGGACATTGATGTCGTCTTCACCCATGCCCAGGTAAGTCAGGGTGCGTTGTTCCAGGGCGTTGAAGCCCCAGTGGTTATGTCGACCTGACTTGGGCGTGTAATCGGGCAAATGCATGAACTGCAGTCGTTGGGCACGCATGCTGCCGGCATCGAGCGGCTGGTCAAAGCTGGTGAAGATCGAATACCAATAGGTATGGGTGTCATCGACCGGTACGTGGTACTGGGTAATGGTGACGGTCTCTGACAGCGGTATCACGAAAGTCGCAGGGAAAAGGCCATTGGTCACGCGCACGTGCGTACGCTGCGCGGAGATCTGCCGCAGTGTCTGGAGTTGGAAACCCCACGGCGTGGCATTGAAGCGGATATCGGGTTTGCCGAACTCGCGCATGATGCGGGTCATTGGCCATCGCTCGCCTTGGACGTCACCTGCGCTGGCGCTGCGAAACTGCTTGCCCGCGGCATTGGTACCGATCACGCCCAGATCTTCGTCGTTGAGGAATCGATGCAGATACGAGGTGTGGGCAGGGTCGATGCCTACCTCGAAAGCTTGCAGCCAGTTGGCATTCCACAAGCCCTTGAAGGCGAAACTGTGGCTTGCCGGCGCGCGAAAGCAATCGAGGGCTGGCAGGGGCGGCGCTGTCGCGTCCTTGGGGCCCAGCCAGGCCATCACGACACCGTTTTGAGCGATCACCGGGTAACTTCGTTGGCTCACCCGTTCGCACAGCCGGCTGCCCGGGGGTTCGGCGGGTGTGTCCAGGCAGCGGCCATCTGGGGCAAACTTCCACCCATGAAAGGGGCAGCGCAGCCCGCCGCCGTCTTCCAGCGGGTCAAGTCGACCGAATGACAGATCCGCGCCGCGGTGTGGACAGGCGCGATCAATCAGGCCCCAGGAGCCGTCGGCGTCTTTGAAGAGCACGAGGTCTTCGCCGAGCAGCCGGACAGACTTTAGGGGTCGCGCTTCCATGTTCGGATCGAGCTCCGGGTCGAACTCCTCGACCAGGGCCACTGGTTGCCAGTACTGCCGCAGGACCGCCCCGCACGCCGTGCCGGCGCCAACTTGGGTGATCAGCTGGTTTTGTTCTGCTTTCATAGTGGCTTTCGGAGAGGCCTGATCGGTGTGCCGATGCAGTATACAAAGTATCCTTCGTGCGCTCGTGCGCTCGAATGCCATCAAGAGGCAAGACGCGTGGCCCGCCATTGCCGCAGGGCTCAAACTCCGCTGCTCAGCTCGTCGCCAACTTGACCACCGTCGCGAGCGGGTATCGTCATCCCGCTCGCTTAGGATGCTGCGACACAGCTGAGCCTTGGCGTTGGTGCCTTGGCGTTGGGTCGCGCTCCCAATAATGCGCCAAAAAACCGGCCTGTTTTGAGCCGATATTAGGGAGATTGATGAAGCGACTGCTTCTGTTCGTTCTGATGGCGGCGACGCAAATTCCCCGCTGTCGTGGCGCAATGAGCACGGCGCCTGCGCGGTCAATTTTTCAAACGTTTCAGGCACCAAGGCCATGATCGCCGAATTATTTGACAGTATTTTTCGAAAAGGTTCAGAGGATACCGCGGCGCTCCGGACGATCGGTATGTTGTCGGCCATGATCTTTCTGGTCAACTACACCTTTGAGTTGCTGTTGATCAATGGCCTGTACCCGACCGAGTACACCCTCATTGCCCTGTCGCTGTTCGCCCTGTGCATTTGGACGATCGTTGAGGTCGGTGTCATGAAGCACAAGCAGACGCCAATCCCCCTGACCGCATTGACGATCGTGTTGTGGGCTCAATTCATCGTAGTCCTGGTTCGTCATGCACCGCACTGTCTCGAGGCCTTGGGCGTGGTCGCTAAAACTTCGTATGGCAGCCCCGTTGGCCTGGGTTTTGTGGCCACCTTCGGCCCGGTCTATGTGGTGCTCATGCTGATGATTGCCAAGTTGCTGGTTAACGCTTTTTCCTATGCTGAGTTTGAGCGCGCCAAGCAACTGGCGGATCAAATGGCGATCAATCGGCTGGCTGAGGGGGAATTGCGCCTCAGTGAAGAGCGCTACCGGCTGATCGCAGATCGGGCGGGGGATGTCATCTGGACCGTCACGGCGTCGGGCGCTGTCACCTACGTCAGTCCGTCGGTGGAGTACCTCATTGGGTACAAGCCGGCTGAGCTGATGCACACACCGATGCGCATGATGGTCGCGCCAAACTCTTTGAAGGCTGCAGTTGATGCCTATCGTGCGGCCATTAATGCTGTTCGGGGCGGATTACCGGTGCGCGCCGCGCGCGGTGAGTTCGAGGTCATTCGAAAAGACCAGTCGACAGTCTGGATCGAATCCAGCACGAATGCGTTGCAGGATGGGGCGGGGCGCATTATTGGCCTTGTGGTCATGGGACGTGACATCTCCGAGCGCAAACAGCTTGAAGCAGGCCTTGTCATGGCAAGGGATGCAGCGGTGGCTGCAAATCTAGCCAAAAGCCGTTTTCTGACCACCATGAGTCATGAAATCCGCACACCCATGACGGCCATGATGGGCGTGGCGAACCTGTTGACTCAAGCTGACATCACGGATGCAGAGCGAATTGAATACGCCGGCGTGATCGTGGATAGCGGCGAAAGGCTGATGACCATCATCAACAGCATTCTGGATTTGTCGAAAATCGATGCCGACAAGGTTGAACTTGAGCAGATTGCGTTGGATCCGGCCTCGATCCTGGCTCAATCGCATGCCCTGTTTGCACCTGCGGCCAGTGCCAAAGGTTTGGCCATGGCGTTCCAGTGGCATAGCCAAGGGCTCGCCTCCTATACAGGCGACCGGCATCGGGTGACCCGGATGCTCTACAACTTGGTCAATAACGCGCAGAAATTTACCCGCGAAGGGCTGATCCGGATCGAAGGGTACGAGGTGGAGCACGATGACTCGGCGGCCTTGCTGGAGTTTTCAGTATCCGACACCGGTTGCGGTATTGCCAAGGACAAACTTGACCTGCTGTACAACGACTTCTCACAAGTGAGTAGCGACGTTCGCAGGAATTATGGTGGCAGCGGCCTAGGTTTATCCATCGTGCGGAAGTCGGCCGAGCTCATGGGTGGCACCGTCGGCGTTGAAAGCACCCTCGGCCAAGGCTCACGTTTTTGGTTTCGGATTCGGGTGGCGCGATTGCCTGCGAACCCATAGCGACATTTGACACGACTTTGTAGTTAAGCTTGCCACATGCCCCAGGATGTTGTCACGCCCCCCCACCTGATCAATGCCACGCACATCACCTGTGATGAACTTGCTGCGTTGGCGCGCAGCGAGGAGCGGTTTGCGTTTTCTACGGTCGCGCTGCAGCGCTTGCAGGCCGACCGCGAGGTGGTGCAGCGGCACATCGACAGCGGCGAGCCGGTGTACGGTCTGAACACCGGCCTGGGTGGCAACTTGGCCTACCGCGTCGAAGCCAGCGAGGTGGAGGCTTTTCAGGCGCAGGTGATCGTAGGCCGAATGATCGGCATGGGGGAACCCTTGCCACTGCATGTGGTCCGCGCCGCGCAACCCGAGCGCCACGAATACATCGACGGCGAGGTATTCGCCATGGCCGGCGCGGAAGACCGGCACGTCACCGTGGCCGGCAATCTGTATATCACCCTGCGCCAGCACCTGAGCAGCAGCGCCTGCCGCACCTACATGAGCGGCATGCGCCTGCATCTGGCCGCTGCCAACAGCTATTTCTACCCCGACGTGCTGGTGACCTGCAGTGCACTGGACCAGGCCAGCGCGATGGTAAAGAGTGAACCCAAGTTGATCGTGGAAGTGCTCTCGCCAACTACTGCGGCCTACGACCGAGGTTTGAAGTTCAGCCACTACCGCACACTGACAAGCCTGGAGGAATACGTGCTCGTGGATCTGGATACGCGTGCCTCGGACTGCTACCGCAAAGGTGCCGACGGTTTGTGGGTACTGCATCCGTTCGCCCGTGGCGCGGTCGTTGAACTGGTCAGTGTCCCATTGGCGTTGACCGCTGCACAATGGTTTGCCGGGGTGGCCGAAGGCTGATCGGCCGGTACGTTGTGCCATTTTTGGTGGTTTTCCCGGGTTGTCACTGGAATCCTGAGAAGTACCGAAGAATGGGCGCAGGAAGCGCGCAAACTCGAAATACCGCATTGGATTCGTCTCAGTCAGATCACGTGCTTTTTTGCCAGCGCCGCTAGGTGGTCTGAAGAAAGTCCCAGCCGCTGGCCGTAGATTTCTTCGTTGTTCGCTCCCAAAGTCGGCCCGAGTGAATTGACCGCCCCAGGTGTCTCACTCAACCGCGGGACGACGTTTGCCACGGTCAGCTCTCCAATGCGGCTGTCCCGCACTGTTTTGAGGTTTCCCCGCTCGTGGTAGTGGGAGTCCGCAAAAATTTCATCAATTGAATAAATAGGCCCGCATGGCACCTGAGCATCTTTGCATGCAGTGAGTATTTGGTCCCGCGTGTGCGCATGCGCCCAGCGGGTTACAAAGTCGTAAACAGCCGTTTCATCCGCGCGGCGCAGTGCGTATGTTTCCCACTTCCCCCCAGATGCTGCCATCTCGGGGTGGCTCATTGCCGCTGCGAGACGGGCAAAAATCTTGTCGGTCGTGCATGCAATGCTGAGCCAGCGCCCATCGCTGGATTCGAAATTGCTGTGGGGCAAGGCGTTCGCCGACGCCGGGCCACTTCGTTGGCGGACTTTTCCGGTGGCGCCGTACAGCGGGACCATTTCATCAAGAAACCTGAAAACGCCTTCGTACAGCCCGATATCGACAAACTGTCCGATGCCATAGTGGTCGCGCGCCCGCAGCGCCACAAGCACACCATTCGCCGCGAACAGGCCTGCAATGTAATCCGCCAGCGTGGCGGTGCCCGGGGAGGTCGGTGGTCGGTCGGGGTAACCGGTCAAATAGGCCAGGCCGCCAAACGCCACGCCGATGCGCCCGAACCCCGGCTCATCCTTCAAGGGACCAGTCTGCCCGTATCCGGTAATCCGTGCCAACACCAGCCTGGGGTTGATCTCTTTCAATACGGTCCAGCCAAGCCCCCAGTCTTCCAGCGTTCCGACTTGAAAGTTCTCGATGACCACGTCGACTTCAGCCACGAGTCGTTTTGCGATTTCAAGTCCTTCTGGAGTTCTGAGGTCAAGTGTGATCGACTTCTTGTTTCTTCCCTCCGAAAGGAACATGTAGGAGGCGTCAGGAGCAGCCGATGCCACGCCGTACTTGCGACAAGGGTCGCCGCTCCCGGGCAACTCGACCTTGATGACATCTGCACCAAATTCGGCAAGTACTGTTGCACAAAACGGACCGGCGATATAAGTCGCCAATTCCAGCACACGGATGCCCGCAAGCGCCTGGTTTGAAGAAGAGGTCATTGGGGAAACACCACCTTCTGTTTTGCCTCGGCCTGCCGGATCGCATCGCGGCGGGCCAGGACCGCCTGCGCCCTTCGGGCGACCGGATAGTCGACCACGCTTGCGCCTACGCGCATGGCCGCGATTCCATTGCGTTCAGCCTCCCCAAATTCCGCAACAATCTTCTCAGCCAGCCTGACCTCTGCGTCGGTCGGCGCATAGGCCTCGTTGACGATGGCAATATGGCTGGGGTGAATGATGCGCCGACCCTGGAACCCGATCCTCCTGGACTGGATGCAGGATTCACGCAATCCCTCAAGGTTGTCAAGGTCCAGGTAGACGGTGTCCAAAGGGGCTTCCAGACCCGCCACGCTTGACGCCAACACCAGGGAGTGCCGGTAGGGGAGTATTTCGCGCTGATCCGCGCTCAGCTCAAGGTTCATTTCCAGCGCCAGGTCGCCGACGCCCAGGCCTGCGCGTCGGACTCGCTTGACGCGCGCCAGTGCTTGCGCGGCGAACTGCAGTCCGCGCGCCGTCTCGATCACGGGCAGCAGGCCAACCGATCCGGCTTCGAGCGCCAGCTTTTTCTCAAGCTGGCTCATGACCCAATCCACCGCGAACACGTCCTCGGGTGACTCGACCATCGGTAAACTGATTCCGCTGGCGCCTGCCTCCATGGCTGCATGGATGTCTTCCAGGCAAAACGGCGTAGACATCGCATTCACCCGTACGTAGGCGATGGCAGTGCGCGGCCTCGCAAGATGGCTTTTCAACTTGTTGCGGGCGGCTTCTTTCCTTTCGACCGCCACCGAGTCCTCAAGGTCGAGAATGGCGACATCCGCACCTGAATTGAGTGCCTTCTCAATGCGGCGTTCGTTGTCAGCGGGGACGTACAGTAGACTGCGAAACAGATGCACAAGAGCCCTTCTTGGTGTGTGAACGAGCCTACTCGGGCTGAACACCGGTCAACTTCACCACCTGATCCCACATCTCGATCTGCTGCTGCACGAAGGCGCGAAACTGCTGGCTGTTCCCCGTGTTTGGCAGTGACCCCAAGTCCTCTATGGCAGGCGCATAGTCCCCCCTGCGCATCTGCTCGCTGACGGTTAGATTCAAGATTTCGACAATTTCAGCGGGGGTGCCGACAGGCGCGAAAAGGCCAGGCCATACGAACACTTCGAATCCGGGAAGTTTTTCTGCAAGTGTCGGGATTTCAGGAAGTATCGTCAGCCTGTCCTTGGACGTCACAGCGATCAATCGGATCTTGCTGTTGCCGCGATGTGGCAGGATGACGTTCATGGCGTCCAGGCTGAAATCCAATTGCCCTCCCATCAAGTCCGTAAGGACCTGACCGCCGCCTCGGTACGGCACGTGGGTAATCTGCAGCCCAGCCACTTTCTTGAGCCGCTCCATCGTGATGTGCGAGGTCGATCCGACACCCGATGTTCCAAAGCTCGTCTGATCTGGCCGTGCTTTCACATAGGCGATCATGTCCGTAATGTTGTAGATCGGCAGGCCGGCCCTTACAACGAGGCATAGCGGCGATTTCTCGAATCCGACAACGGGTATGAAGTCCCTGAGCGTGTCATAGCGGAGCTTGCCCCGGTACAAAGCGAGGTTGATCGCCATGACGCCACCCGAGGAATAGAGCAGCGTGTAGCCGTCCTTGTCTGCGTTCTTGACGGCATCTGTGGCGATTTGAGCATTGGCCCCCGGCCTGTTGTCGACCACAAATGGCTGGCGAAGGGCTGCTGTGAGCTTCTGAGCATAAAAGCGCGCGCCAAGGTCCGTGGATGAACCAGGTGCAAAACCAACAATGATGCGAACTGACCTGCGTGGGTATCCTGCGTCCGCCGACGTGGGTTTGGGCGCGACGAGTGACGCTAGCGACAGCGCCAACATGCCGCGACGTTGCATGCGATTGAAGTTCATGGGCTTTCTCGATGAAGTGGTTTCGGACGGCTCGGCGAGTTCAGGGTATTCATGCCCTTAATCGCGTGCAGGGACGGTTTCGAAACTGTAGGTTCCCGTACGGGATGGAAATCCTCCTCGCACCGCACCGCTTTGCTGATTCTGGTAGATGGTCCCCATTGCCGGGCTCAGTTCGCGCGAGTTATCAACGGACAACCACATACGCAGCAGATGACGCTTGCGATCCTCATCTTCATAGTCATCAAAGCCCGTGCGCGAGTGCATCGTTACGTGGTTGTTGAGGAGTTGGATGTCACCTGCTTCGAACAACATGCCGAAGTGAAATCTGGGCTCGTTAGCCAACTGATTGATTAGTTCCATGGCTTCGGCCTGCTGGGCGGTCATGGGTACAAGCTCTTTGAAGTTCTCGAATGCCGCGACGATGTGAGGCTGTATGAACCTGCTGGAAAACCGACCTTCATGCGCTGAGTATATGGGCTGCATGTAGTAGGGCATCGCTCCTTTGGGCTCCTGGCCCTTCCAACTCCAAGGAAACGGCTGGTAGAGCACGTCAAGCAAGTCCGGGCGGGTTGCGGCAATCTCATTGCGGATCGCCACCGAACTGCAGATCATGCTTCGCCCGCCAGCCTTTGCCTTGCGCGCAACCATTAGCACCACCACATCACAGGTGTCGCAGTGAAACGGCAAGTACTGGTTGGACATATAGCCACGTCCGGTGGCTGAATGAACATCGCTGCCGAAATTGCGGACGTCCCCGAGGTAGTCACCCTTGCTGCTTTGCGATACCGCCGTGCCAAGCGCCTTGCCAATGCCCCAGTACAGCACGCGCAACGCATCTTTGGAATACTGCTCTGCCGGAAGGCCGCGCAGTACCACGACACCACGTCCATTTTCCAGGCGCTCCAGAATGTCTGGCACCAGCCCATCAAACTCTGGCAGCGGGAAATTCTCCTTGGTGACTTCGCTTATCTGGAGCCCTTGCGCCTTGGCACGACGTAGTGCGGCGTCGAACTCGGCGATCTGGCTCGGCTGCAGTTGAACCAACCACTCGTTCTGGTCCTGCATGTCATCCGCCATCCAGTTGGAAGGGCCGTTGTATGGGTCATCCATAGCTTATTCCTGGCTCCGTGTTCTTTTCTGCTTGACTTGATCCAGCGCAATGACAAAGTCCCTGCCATTGCGTATATAGAAAATGTACCGGTCGCATCGAATTTAGACTATTGCGCAACGCCAATAGACATATTCAGAAGATAGATGAATGCAGTCTGTGTTTTGGGACGATTGCTGTGAAGAAAATGCGGCTGTCGCGGCCCGAGACACAAAACCGATGCTTCGATGATGGCAACTAGTCAGTCCGATTTTGGGCAGTCGGACTCGATTCAAGCGAGACTGGATCGGGACGCAGCGGCCTTGAAGGCAGCGACGATGGCCAGGAGATGTTGGCCCCTTGCTTGCGCATGGTGGCGCAATAAGATCGTATGACGCAGTTGATGGTGAACGGCGCCTTGGGCTCAAAAGGCGCCAAACATCGTCGCTGTAAGCACCCAGTCGGCCGATCACATTGGTGGTCTTGCTTTGCTTGGGTCTACCGACTAGCGCAACGCGCACGCCAATGGGTTGCGGTATCGCGAAGTCGAGTTCGCTCCGGCCTCAAAACCAAGTGGACGGAGTTAGGGCAATGGGCGGCCACCCTTCGGGCTTGAGCGCATGCTGCGCATCCACTTCGTCCAGCACTTGTCCAACCTGGCTGACTTGGCCAGTTAGGAGGCGCTGTACGACAGCGTCAGCCTGCGCCGGTTCGTGGGTATCGACCTGGGCCGCGAACCGGTGCCCGATGCCACCTCGATGCTGAGGTTTCGTCGTCTGCTCAACAACAACAAGCTGGGGGAGTCGCTGTTTGCCAAAGTGTGGGCCGAGCTTCAAGCCCGGGGATTCAAGGTCAATACCGGCACCATCGTGGATGCCACCATCATCGGCGCACCGAGTTCGATCAAGAACGCAGACAAAGCGCGTGATCCAGCCATGCACCAGACGCGCAAAGGCAAGCAGTGGTACGTCGGCATGAAGTTGCACATTGGCGTGGACAGCCAGAGTGGCTTGGCGCACAGCGCCGTGGTCACGTCGGCCAACATCCATGACAAACATCCGCTGCCCGGTCTACGGCATGGTGGCGAACGTCGTGTGTATGTGGACTCGGCCTATGCCAGCCAGAAGGAACTGATCGGGAGCAAGGCACCCAACGCCCGGGACTTCACGAATGTGGCGAACCAAGCGCAACGGCATCGTGGACGAAGTTGAGCAGGTCAAGAACCGCAACAAGTCGCGCATCCGGGCGCGGGTCGAACACGTGTTTGGAGTGGTCAAGAGGCTGTGGGGATTTGGCAAGGTTCGATAACGTGGGCTGGAAAAGAACGCGACGCGTGCGTTCACGGCACTGGCGCTGGCCAACATTTACCTGGCGCGCAACAGACTCATGGCACAGGTGCGTCCATGAAGGAGGAAATCGGGTCGAACCGCCAGAGGAGTGGGCCTCAATGGGAGCGAAAAGTGCTCGAAAACGGACGGCCGCGAACAAATCAACCTGTTATGCGCCAAGGACCGCCTTTTGACGGCCCTTGTTCAGCGTAGCCACAAATTCCAGCGCATTGAGCTAACCATCAATCAATTAGTGGAATTCCCGCACGTTTAATGACTTCGGCTAGCTCAATTCTTTGCTTTCTTGAGGCAATGGCCATGTCTTGACCAAACAGCGGCGTAGGCGGCATTCCGCTCCGTTCAATAAACTCTTTCATGTCCAAATCATTCATGGCGGGGCGCAAAATATTGATCAATCGATCGACAATTTCTGGCGGCGTTCCCGTAGGGGCATAGACACCAAACCAGTTGGTAAATTGCATGTTGGGCATACCAAGTTCCGCAGTGGTTGGCACATCTGGCAAGATGGATAGTCTGTCTGGCCCCATCACAGCCAGTCCCTTCACCTTGCCATTTTTAATTTGAGGTGATGAATTGCTGGGCGAATCAAACATCGCTTTAACTTGCCCTCCCAATAAGTCAGTCATGGACTGTGCTCCAGTTTTGTAAGGGATGTGCTGAAGTTTGACGCCGGCAATGCTAGCAAACACCTCTCCTGCTAAATGAAGCGCAGTTCCAGTTCCTGATGAACCATACGAGACCATTTCTGGATTGGCTCGTGCGTAGTCTATGAATTCACGCAGATTCTTGACAGGCAGAGAAGGATGAACCACCACCACTGAAGCAGAACCGCCTGTTGCCATAATTGCAATGAAATCTTTCTCTGCGTCATACGGCAACGATTTACGAACAACGGGTTGAACAATTTGCGTCGATGCCGTTGTAATCAACAAGGTATAACCGTCTGGCGCCGACTTAGCAGCAGCCGCTACACCAATGGTTCCACCCGCCCCACCCTTGGCATCAACAATGACAGCTTGCTTCAAGCCTGCCTGTAGTTTGGCTGCAATGAGTCGCGCAAAACTGTCCGTAGGCCCTCCAGGAAAAGGGTTGATGATTCGAACTGTTTTGTTGGGGAAATCTTGCGCTTGGGCTCCCAGTGAAAGGGCGCTGAAGCAGGCTACGCTGAAAACCAGAAAGTTTCGACGCATGAATTTGTCTCCATTACAACAACTTAAGAAAGACTCTAGAACTAGTTCGACATACAGCCGCGACGGGCGACTGAATGAACGTCGCTGCCAAAATTTCGGACGTCCCCGAAGTAGTCACTTTCGCTGCTTTGAGATACAGCCATGGCAGCGCCTTGCCAATGACCCCGTAGAGCAGGCGCAACTCATCTTTTGAATACTGCGCTGCGTGAAGGCCACGCAATACAACGACACCAGGCCCGCCTTCCAGCCGCTCCAGAATGCCTGGCACAAGTCCATCGAACTTCAATGCGTTTGTGGAGAATGTATCTGGCGCTTTGAATTGAGACTATTGCGGATTGCCAATAGATATATTCAAAAGGTTGATGAATGACAAATCGCGTTTTGCGACGATTGCTGCGAAGAACATGTGGCTGTAGCGGCGCGAGACGCAAAAGCGATGCTTCGATGAAGGTATCCGCAACTGCATTCGCTGTGCAAAGGGCGCTCCCTCCCAAACAGCCTATTCCAACGAGGTGTGAGCCTGAAGGGGGGTGCGTGATTCCAACGAGGTATGAGCCTGAACGGTGGTTTTGGGTCGATCATTTTCCATATGGTGATCGACATGGACGAAACCCGTCTTCAAA
>JBIKZZ010000143.1:0-8288 GCA_044354435.1 Rhodoferax sp.
AGGCTGATGTGGTCGGAGTACTTGCTGATGATGCCCTTGACCTTCCAGGCACTGGCGTAATCCAGCGCGTCGTCGCGCAGGTGCAGCGTCACGCTGGTGCCGCGTGCGGCACGGTCGATGGTCTCGACCTCAAAGTCGCCCGCGCCGCCGCTGATCCAGCGCACTCCTTCAGCGGTGCTCAGCCCGGCACGGCGGGAATCGACCGTGATCTTGTCGGCGACGATAAAGCCCGAATAAAAACCGACGCCAAACTGGCCGATGAGCTGCGAGTCGGCCTTCTGGTCGCCTGAGAGTTTGGAGACAAAGTCTTTGGTGCCGCTCTTGGCAATGGTGCCCAGGTGGTCGATCGCCTCCTGCTGGCTCATGCCGATGCCGTTGTCGGTGATGGTCAGGGTCTTGGCGTCTTTGTCAAAACTGACCCGCACTTCCAGGTTAGGCGCGTCTTCGTAAAGGCCGCTGTTGTTGATGGCTTCAAAACGCAGCTTGTCGCAGGCGTCAGAGGCGTTGGACACCAGCTCGCGCAGAAAAATTTCTTTGTTGGAATACAGCGAGTGGGTCACAAGGTGCAGAAGCTGGGCCACTTCGGCCTGGAAGGAGAGGGTTTGCTTGCTCATAGGTGTGGTGTGGTCTCAATAAACGGAGGGTGCCTGAGGGGCGCCGGAGCCGGTCTCCCGGACAACCCGCAATTATGGGCGATGCGCCATCATTTCAAGGTGCCCGCCGTCTACCTCGGTGTGCGCTGCGCCTCATAAAATGGGCTCTACACCTCACGCCGCCCGCCGCATGACCCCTCCAACGATGCCCCAAGCTCCCCATGCTCCTCAGCCAGCCGCGCCTTGGCTGAGCGTGGCCCGGCTGGAGATCGGGGTACGCACTTTCCCGCCGGGTGAGAGCAACCCCCGCATCACTGCTTACCACGCCGGCACGAATATTCAGGGTTACGACGACAAGGCCTCTTGGTGCTCGTCGTTTGTGAACTGGGTGTTGGCGCAGAGCGGGATCAAGGGTACTGGCTCTGCGCTGGCGCGAAGCTGGCTCGATTGGGGTGAGCCGCTAGAGGCGCCACTGCCTGGCTGTATTGCTGTGCTTTGGCGTGATGAGCCCACCAGCTGGAAAGGCCATGTGGGCTTTTGGTTGCGCGAGGACGCGGCCGAAGTACACCTGCTGGGCGGGAACCAACTCGAAGCGGTGCGGGAGCATACCTACCCCCGCCTGTGCGTGCTGGGGTACCGCTGGCCTGGGGGGCTAGGCTAAGACACCCAAGCCCAAAACGCTCAAAGGCCGAGCAGTTTCTTGGCTTCGCCCAGCGCCTTCATGGAGGCGTCATGTTTGCCGGCCTTGTGCTGTGCTTCGCCTTCGGCCCGCATGGCTTTCACCTTGGTCATATCGGCACCGGTCAGAACTGGTTTGGTGGCTAATTTGGCGTCAATAGCCTTCATCTCGTTCGGGCAGTTGTGGGCAAAAGCCAAAGAACTGGTGAGGGCCAACAGGGCAAAGAGTGATTTTTTCATGGATGTTCAAGCTGCTGGTGCCAGAAAATGCTGGCGAGATGATTGTTACCACGGCGCTGGCCAACGGGTGTGCCGTGCGCTAAAGCCCCCACACCGGGGCAAGTCTTTGGCTGGGCCTGGCCTTAAAACTTCTCGTGGGGTGCCAGGTAGCGCCACTGCCCCAGCGGCAGGTTGCCCAGCATCACCTGCCCGATACGAACCCGTTTCAGCCCGACCACCTTCAGGCCGACCAGTTCGCACATGCGCCGGATTTGCCGCTTTTTGCCTTCGGTCAGCACCACGCGCAGCTGCTCCGGGTTTTGCCAGCTGATCTTGGCGGGTTTCAGGGCCTGCCCGTCCAGGCTCAGGCCGTGACGCAGCTTGTCCAGCAGGGCCGGCGGGAACACGGCCTGCACGTTGGTGGTGATGGGGTCGTCGTCGTCCATGCGCACCAGCTGGCCTGGTTTCGGGTCTGCGTGGGGCTGGCCGGTTTTGTCCAGGCCCAGGTAGACCACGCGCACCAGGTACTCCTTTTCCATCACCGAGTCCTCGCCAATCAATTGGCGCGCCACCCGGCCGTCCTGCGTCAGCACCAGCAGCCCGATGGAGTCGATGTCCAGTCTGCCGGCCGGCACCAGGCTTTGCAACTGTTTGGGGTGAAAGAAAAAGCGTGCGTTGTCCTCAGCCCAGCGGTTTTGCGGCTGCACCAGGGTGATGGCCGGCAGGTGACCGTCTTCAGCCTGCCCGCTGACAATGCCCATGGGCTTATTGACCAGGATGGTGACCTGGTTGGCCTGCTGACCCTGCGCCTGCGGGCTGACCTCGATGCGCACATCGGGCGCCACCTGCATGCCCATGGTGGCCACCACCCCATTCACCTTGACCCAGCCCTTGCCGATCCAGTCGTCGGCCTCGCGCCGCGACGCCAGCCCCAGTTCGGCCATGCGCTTGTTCAGGCGCAGCGTGCCGTTGGGCCCGATGGCGGCGGTGTTGGTCTGCCCGGCTGGTATCGGCGCCCGCTGAGCCGGCGGCGCTGCGCGCCGGAAGGTGGGTGCGGGTGGAGCAGGGGGTTTGGGTAGGGTCATTTGCTATTAAATCAGGAGCTATAACGCTATATTTTACAAGGGCTGGAGGCTGATTTGTCCCTTGATGACCGGAAGATCAACAGCGACGGCTTTATCCTCTCGTCTGGCAGCCCGGCGTCAGGGGTGGCGCGGTAAGGGCGCTGTCTGTGGCGGTCGGCGCAAGCGCCGACTTCGCTGCGATGCTCGTCCAGCGGTCGGGGCGCGGAACTCACTTTGTTCGCTGCGCTCATGCGGTTCGGACAACCGCGCCCAGCATGATGACGAGCGCGCTTCGCGCGCAGCGCGACGCCACATCTGACTCGTCGCGGTTGTCTGAACGAAGAGAGCGCAGCGAACGCAGTGAGTTCCGCGACGCGGGCCGCCAGACCGAGCATCGCCGGGGAGTCGGTGCCGTGCACCGACCGCCGCAGTGAAGCGTTGCGGCCCGCCTCGCTGCGCCTTTGTTGACGTGATGTGATCGCCCACAACTGGCTGCGAACTCAGCCCACAAACACGTGCGTGCGCAGCGCGCCCAGGTCCAGCACCCGCAGGCCGCCGTATTCGACCCGGATCGCGCCCTGTGCCGCCAACGCGGTCAGGGCTTCGTTGACGCGTTGGCGTGACAGACCGACCAGATAGGCCAGCTCCTGCTGGGTGATGCGCAGCACCTCGCCCACGCCGGGGTAGAGCACCGGGTTGAACAGCGCCGCCAGGCCGCGTGCCACCCGCAAATTGGGGTTGCCCATGCGGTCAATTTCGCGCGCGGCGATGAACTGGCCCAGGCGCTCATTGAGCTGGTTCATGACAAAGCGGTTGAAGCCGATCGAATGGTCCAACAACCAGTGGAAGGTGTCGACATGCAGACCCGCTACCCGGCTTTTGCGCAGGGCCTGGATGTTGTAACGGTAAGGCTCGCGTTTGAGCGCCGTGCCTTCACCAAACCAGCCGCCTGGCGGCATGCCGGTGAAAGTCATGGTCTGCCCCTGAGCGTTGTCGGTGCTCATTTTCAGCAGGCCGTCGACCACGCCAAACCAGTAGGTCACCGGCCGGCCTACCCGGCACACATAGTCGCCTGGGCTGGCGTCGGCGATTTTGAGGTCGGCCACGGCGCGCTCTCGCTGGGGCGGCGCCAACAGACTGAGCCAGGGAATGGCGTTCAGCTCAACCGGGGTCAGCGGTCGTCGGCGTTGGTGCAGCGAAGCCTCGTGAACCATGTCGGGATCAGCCTGTAAGCTGCCAGAAAGCGAAGGGAAAACCCCTACTGATTAAGGTCAAGATTGTCGTTGGAACGACAACGTGGCGTCAAACGAGTCCCTATTATTTGCCCTATTGCAACAAGCGGCAACCCCCTGCCTGACTTGTGAGCCACCGAGACAAGGTTACGGGATGCAGACCACTTTCCCTCAATTGCTGTTCCAACACGCCAAGCAACGCCCGGGCGACCCGGCCATGCGGGAAAAAGAATACGGCATCTGGCAGGCTCTGAGTTGGGCTGACCTGGCCACCATGGTGACTCATCTGGCCTGTGGCCTGCACCAGGCTGGTTTGCGTCGGGGCCAGCACATGGTGGTGGTGGGCGCCAACCGGCCGCGCCTGTATGCCACCATGCTGGCCGCGCAGTCGCTGGGCGCCGTCCCGATCCCTTTGTACCAGGACGCTGCAGCTGCGGAATGCGTGTTTCCGATCAACAACGCCGACGTGGCCTTCGCCTTTGCCGAAGACCAGGAGCAGGTCGACAAACTGCTGGAAGCACGGGCTCAGTGCCCTGGCCTGGCGCACATCTATTTTGATGACCCTCGCGGCTTGCGCAATTACGACGAGCCGGGCCTGGCCTCGCTGGATGAATTGTTGGCGGCCGGCCAGGCATTCGCTGCGCTGCACCCGGATTTCGTCAAGGGCGAGGTGGCGCTGTCCCAGCCGCACGATGTGGCGGCCATGTTCTTCACCTCTGGCACCACAGGCAACCCCAAGGGCGTGGTGCACACGCACAACTCCCTGCTGGACCGGGCCCGGGCCGGCGCCGAGTTCGACCATTTAACCCACCGCGAAGAGGTGCTGGCCTACCTGCCGCCGGCCTGGATCGGGCAGAACATCTTCAGCTATGCCCAGTGGCTGGCTTGTGGCTATGTGGTCAATTGCCCCGAGTCGGCGGCCACGGTCATGATCGACCTCAAGGAGGTTGGTCCCACCTATTACTTTGCCCCGCCGCGCGTCTTTGAAGGGCTGCTGACCAGCGTCATGATCCGCATGGAAGACGCCGGGGCACTCATGCGCGGGATGTTCCAGGCGTTCATGAAGGTGGCGCAACGGGTTGGCCCCACGCGGATGGACGGCAAGTCGCTCGGCCTGACGGACCGGCTGTTGTATGCGCTAGGCGATCTGCTGGTCTACGGCCCTTTGCGCAACAACCTGGGCATGAGCCGGGTGCGCGTGGCCTACACCGCCGGCGAGGCGATCGGGCCGGACCTGTTCACCTTTTACCGATCGATCGGCATCAACCTCAAGCAGCTGTACGGCTCGACCGAGACCGCTGTGTTTGTCTGTCTGCAGCCCGACCATGAAGCCCGTGCCGATACCGTGGGCGTGCCAATTGCCGGGGTCGAGATCAAGGTGGCTGACAACGGCGAAATCTTGGTCAAGTCGCCCGGTTTGCTCAAGGAATACTTCAAGAACCCGCAGGCCACGGCCGAGGTGCTGACTGCTGATGGCTGGTACCACACCAGCGACGCCGGCTTTCTGGATGCGCACGGTCACCTGAAGATCATCGACCGCGTGAAAGACGTGGGCCGCATTCTCGGCGGCGCCAATGACGGCGCCATGTTCGCACCCAAGTACGTGGAGAACAAGCTCAAGTTTTTTCCGCACATCAAAGAGGTGGTGGCCTACGGCGACGGCCGCGAGAAGGTCTGCGTGATGATCAACATCGACTTCGATGCGGTGGGCAACTGGGCCGAGCGCCGCAACCTGCCTTACGCCGGGTACACCGACCTGGCGCAAAAGCCAGAGGTCTACCAGCTGATCAAGGACTGCGTGGAAAAGGTCAACGCCGACCTCAGCGCCGACACCCTGCTCGCTGGCAGCCAGGTCAGCCGCTTTTTGGTGCTGCACAAAGAGTTGGACGCCGACGACGGCGAGTTGACCCGCACCAACAAGGTCCGGCGCGGCTTCATTGCCGACAAATACCTGGCCCTGGTCGATGCGCTGTATGGCGGTGCCACCACACAGTTCATTGAAACCCAGGTCAAGTTTGAGGATGGTCGCACCGGCAGCGTCAGCGCCACCCTGCGCATCGACGATGCCAAGACCTTTGTCCCGGTAAAGGCCGCAGCATGAGTGCCAAACAAATCGGTGACGTGATCCTAGACGTCAAAAACATCTCCTTAAGCTTTGGTGGCGTCAAGGCGCTGACCGACATCTCCTTTGACGTGCGTGAGCATGAGGTGCGCGCCATCATTGGCCCCAACGGTGCGGGAAAAAGCTCGATGCTGAATTGCATCAACGGCGTTTACACGCCGCAGAAGGGCACCATCGCGTTCCGTGGCCAGACCTTTGACCACATGGACAGTCACCAAGTGGCGGTGATGGGCATTGCCAGGACCTTCCAGAACCTGGCGCTGTTCAAGGGTATGAGCGTGATCGACAACATCATGACTGGCCGCAACCTGCGCATCAAGAGCAACCTGTTTCTGCAGGCGCTGCGCATCGGCCCGGCCCAGCGTGAGGAAGATCAGCACCGCGAGTTTGTCGAGCACATCATTGACTTTCTGGAAATCCAGGCCTACCGCAAGACGCCGGTCGGCCAGTTGCCCTACGGCTTGCAAAAACGCGTTGACCTGGGTCGCGCGCTGGCGATGGAGCCCAAGGTGCTGCTGCTCGATGAGCCCATGGCCGGCATGAACGTGGAAGAAAAACAGGACATGTGCCGCTTTGTGCTCGACGTGAACCAAGAGTTCGGCACCACCGTGGTACTGATCGAACACGACATGGGTGTGGTGATGGACATCTCGGACCGGGTGGTGGTGCTGGACTACGGCAAAAAAATTGGCGACGGCACGCCAGATGAAGTACGCAACAACGAGGAAGTGATCAGCGCCTATCTGGGCACCAGTCACTAAAGCACATGGCATTTTTTCTTGAAACTCTGTTGGGCGGCCTGATGGCCGGCATGCTGTACTCGCTGGTGGCGCTCGGCTTTGTGCTGATCTACAAGGCCTCGGGAGTGTTCAATTTCGCGCAGGGCGCCATGGTGCTGTTTGCGGCGCTGGCCATGGCCCGCTTTGCCGAATGGATTCCGCGCTGGAGCGGCTTGAACAGCCCGGTGCTGACCACGCTGGCGGCCTTTGTGGTGGCTGGGCTGATCATGTTTGTGGTGGCCTGGCTGATCGAGCGGCTGGCGCTGCGCCATCTGGTCAACCAGGAGGGCACCACCCTGCTGATGGCCACCCTGGGCATCAGCTATTTTCTGGACGGCATCGGCCAGACCCTGTTTGGCAGCGATATTTACAAGATTGACATCGGCATGCCCAAAGAGCCGATTTTTGTGTTCGATACGATGTTCCCTGGCGGCATCCTGATTAACAAAGAAGACCTGTACGCGGCCCTGATTGCCGCGCTGCTGGTGGCGGGCCTGAGCCTTTTCTTCCAGAAAACCGCCACCGGTCGGGCCCTGCGTGCGGTGGCCGACGACCACCAGGCGGCACAAAGCATTGGCATTCCGCTCAACCGCATTTGGGTCATCGTCTGGTGCGTGGCCGGTGTGGTGGCACTGGTGGCCGGCATGATCTGGGGCAGCAAACTCGGCGTGCAGTTTTCCCTGACCACGGTGGCGCTGCGTGCGCTGCCGGTGGTGATTCTTGGCGGACTGACCTCAGTGCCTGGCGCCATCATCGGCGGCTTGATCATTGGTGTGGGCGAGAAGCTGTCTGAGGTGTTCCTGGGCCCCTACGTGGGCGGCGGTATCGAGATCTGGTTTGCCTACGTGCTGGCCCTGGTCTTCCTGCTGTTCCGCCCGCAAGGCCTGTTCGGCGAAAAAATCATTGATAGAGTTTGAGGCTTTGTGGGATAGACCAAGATTTGCGCAGCAAATTTGCTCTGTCCCCAACTGAATAGTGAGACCTTGTGGGACAGACCAAGATTTGCGCAGCAAATTTGCTCTGTCTCCAACTGAATAGTGAAGGATTTCGATGTTCTACAGAGAAAACGGCCAATTCAAGACCAGCTACCGCAGCGACAGCCAGATCTTCGCGATCGCGCAGGACCGCTGGGCGGTGCTGCTCATCGTGGCGGCTGCTTTCCTGCTGGTGCCGCAGTTCAGCTCCGACTACATGTTCCGCGCGATCCTGATTCCCTTCCTGATCATGTCGCTGGCGGCCCTCGGCGTGAACATTTTGGTGGGCTATTGCGGCCAGATCTCGCTCGGGTCGGGTGCCTTCATGGCGGTGGGCGCCTATGCGGCCTTCAACTTCTTCGTGCGGCTGCCCGGCATTCCGCTGCTGCTGGCGCTGGTACTGGGCGGCGTGTGTGCCGCCGCCTTTGGCATTTTGTTCGGCCTGCCGAGTTTGCGCGTCAAAGGTCTGTACCTGGCGGTGGCCACGCTGGCGGCACAGTTTTTCAGCGACTGGATGTTCCTGCGCATCAAGTGGTTCACCAACAACTCGCCTTCGGGCTCGGTCTCGGTGTCAGGTCTGGAGATCCTGGGCCTGTCGATTGACAGTCCGGGCGAGAAATACCTGCT